>CAZZUX010000063.1:0-22893 GCA_964657395.1 uncultured Ktedonobacteraceae bacterium | reverse complement strand
TTCTCATTAAACTGGCCGACCGTCTGCACAATATGCGGACCCTGCAGCACCTCAGGCCGGAGCGGCAGCAATCAATCGCACGAGAAACGCTCGACATTTACGCGCCGCTCGCACACCGGCTCGGCATGGGTAAGGTCCGCGGTGAACTCGAAGACCTTGCCTTCCGTTATGTTGACTCGCTCGCTTATGAGCAGGTGCATGAAGCCGTTGAAGCGCGGCGGGAAGAGGGCGAAGAGTTCCTCTCAGCTGTCGTCCAGACACTGAACGACAAACTGGCCGAAAACAGTATCAAGGCACGCGTGCAGTGGCGCATCAAGCGGCTTTACAGTATTCACCAGAAGCTGCAGACGCAGCGCACCGCCACCGTTGACCAGGTATTTGACCTGTTCGCGATCCGCGTCATTACGGCAACACTGCAGGATTGTTACGCCGTTTTCGGGCTCATCCATTCCATCTGGCGTCCTGTGCCCGGCCGCATCAAGGACTTCATCGCGATGCCGCGTGCCAACATGTACCAGTCGCTGCACACCACGGTGATGGGCGAAGGCGGCCACCAGTTTGAAGTGCAGATCCGCACCGAAGAAATGCACCGCATTGCCGAGGAAGGCATCGCCGCGCACTGGAAGTACAAGGCCGGCGGTGCAGCCGTCAACTCGAAGGACGAACAGCGGCTCGCCTGGATCCGCCAACTGGTAGAGTGGCAGCGCGAGATGACCGATCCGAATGAGTTCCTCTCGACTCTCAAGATCGATCTTTATCCGGAAGAGGTTTACACGTTTACGCCGAAGGGCAAGGTAGTTGTCCTGCCCAGTGACGCCAGCCCAATCGACTTTGCATACTCCATTCATACCGAGGTCGGCCATACGTGCATCGGCGCCAAGGTGAATGGCCGCATGGTGCAGCTGCGGACCAAGCTGAAGAATGGCGATATTGTCGAGGTCGTCACGCAAAGCGGACATACGCCCAGCCGGGATTGGCTTAGCTTCGCGAAGAGCTCAAGAGCACGCAACAAGATCAAGCACTGGCTGAATGAACATCAGCGCGAGCGTGCGATCGAAATCGGCAAGAAGCTGCTGGAGCGCGAAGCCCGCAAGTACAAAATCCCGCTCAACCGGATTCACGATGCTGACTATGTACGAGTCGCCGGGGAATATGGTGTCGTCACGCAGAGCGACCTGCTGGCTGCTGTCGGCTTCGGTAAATACTCTTCGCGCCAGGTTCTGAACAAGCTTTCGCCAGGAGCACTATCACCCGGCACGGGTGAAACAGAAGCAGACAACAGCGTCGACACGCGAGTAGGCGGTATGTCGGAAGCCGTGCGCCGTGTGCATCTCAATCCTCGATCAGACGCTCTCGAAGTCGAGGGTCAGGATGACCTGCTGGTTTATCGAGCGCGATGTTGTAATCCGATTCGCGGTGAAGAGATCGTCGGCTACGTCACTCGCGGCAAAGGCGTAGCCGTCCACGCCCGTCGATGTCCCAACGTACAGAATCTGCTCTATGAATCAGATCGCCGCATTTCAGTCGAGTGGGCGCCAAGCCCGGACGAAGCCGCGAATGGCCGCAAGATGACCTATCCGGTTAAAGTCGTGATCTACTGCGATGATCGCGCTGGTATGTTGAAGGAATTGACGGCTGTCATCAGCGACGACGGGACCAACATCCGCGGAGTCGATTCCAAGGCCGGCACCGGCGCCGAGGCTGTGGTCGAGTTCGTACTTGAAGCCGAAGATGTTCGTCACCTGACGCGCATCGTCACTTCCTTGCGCAGGGTGTCCGGCGTGCGCGATGTGCAGCGCGCTCTCAAGGTCTAGTACCGTCTTCAATGCAAAGCTGCTACAGTCCCGAACAGTTAAGATAGGGACGGATGGCCTCTTCTGCGAAGTTAAAAGTGGTGCAAGGTTCGGCTTCGAACCTGCTTCGCGTTCTGCTATCCATGGTGGTCTCGCTGCTGCTGCCGCCCTTCCTGGTGCATCGCATGCCGCCTGCTGAATACAGTGCGTGGGTGCTGATCCTACAATTAAGTGCTTACGTTTCCTTTTTCGATCTGGGCATGCAGACAGCTATCGGGAAATTCGTCGCTGAATACGATGCGCGCGACGATCGCGATTCCACGCGACGCATGGTAAGCACGGCTTTCTCGGCACTGGCCCTCGGCTCTATGGCAGGCTTGATTCTCATCGCTATTCTGACCTACCGGGTGCCGCAGTTATTCCGGCAGATGCCTCCTTCACTCTTTCACGACGTTCGCGTAGGACTGCTGTGCGTCGGCGTGTCTCTTTGTCTCATGCTGCCCTTCTCCATCTTCGCGACTGCGTTCGCGGGGCTGCAGGAGTATGGCTTTCTAACCGTGGTACAAGTGGCCAGTCGTGTCCTGTCTGCGATCGGGCTCGTCGCCATCATCCTCGATGGCGGAACCATTATCCAGATGGCCTGGGCTATTGCATTTTTCAATGTGATAACAGGTTTCGCCCAACTCTGGGGATGGCGACGCTACGCCAGTGCCCGCGTGCCGTTTACGCTTTTCCATCTCGATCGCGACGCGTTAAAGAAGCTGGCAAGCTACTGTGGAGTGCTCTCGATCTGGACCATGGCAACTCTGCTTATCAGTGGGCTCGACACTACCATCGTCGGCCACTTCGATTTCGCCAACACCGGCTACTATGCCATCGCCGGCTCCGCAACCAATTTCATGCTGATGCTCACCAGCAACCTGCTCAGCCCGCTGCTTCCGGCAATCTCATCCTTGCAGACTGAACGCACACCGGAGCAATTAGGCAGACTGTTGTTGCGATCTACACGCTTCGCTGTCGGCACACTCCTGGTCTTTGGACTGCCTTTACTCATTGGAGGCTATCCACTCCTGACTCTCTGGCTTGGACATACCTATGCTGCAAAGAGTGTGCTTTACCTGGAGATCCTTGTTCTCGGCAACGTCGTTCGCCAGATAGGTCTACCGTATGCCATCTTCACCGTGGCCACAGGGAAACAACGCTATGCCACCATTGCGCCGATTATCGAAGCGAGCGTCAATATCGTGCTCAGCGTTTTACTTGCCCGGCGCTATGGCGCCATCGGCGTAGCAGTCGGAACGCTGGTGGCTGCGTTTATAGGTGTCGGCTGTCATCTTGTTATCAGCATGCATTACACTCGCGCTGCGATCATGCTCAGCAGGCTGCGTCTCCTGGTCCAGGGAATTCTGCGGCCTGCTGTCAGCCTTTTGCCGACTCTCCTGTTGCTGCCCTTCTGGCATCGCTATGAACTATGGCCGGCGAGACCTGCGCTGCTGTTTCCATGGCTGATCGTGACTGCTACGCTGCTCTGGTTTGTCGGATTTACCATGACCGAACGTGAGCAGCTGCTTGGCTTTGTGCGTGCACGCTTTGGAAGACTGCGAGCAAGCTCGGCCGCATGATGCAGCAGCCTTCCACCATCATGGCTGTCATCGTCCTCTACGAACGTGCGCCCGCAGAGAGTGAAGCCCTGGTGTCTCTGCAGGAGATATTCGCTGCGGACAAATCACTGGCTTCGCGCTTTTCGCTGCTGCTGTATGACAATTCCTTGTCGCCGCACACAGTCGAGGGTCTGCGTGTGAACTGTGTCTATGTCCATAATGCGAAGAATGGCGGCCTGGCGGCAGCATACAACTATGCGCTCGATCGAGCCTCACAGAAGCGCAGCGAATGGCTGCTGCTACTAGATCAGGACACCACTCTAACTGCCGACTACATCACCAGTCTGCTGGGCACTACGCTGAAGTACGAGAGCGATCTGAGTGTGTCCTCGATTGTTCCGCTGATCGAAATGCAGAACCGTATCTTCTCACCTGAACAGGATTTTTTCTACCATGTGCGTCACCAGTTCCCGCGCATGCGGTATTACCCGATCGCGAGGGAGACACATGGTTTACAAAAAAAATGGCTGAACGCCTACAATTCTGGCGCGGCGATCCGCGTCTCTGCACTGAAACAGATCGGTGGCTTTCCAGAAGATTTTCGGGTGGATTACCTGGACCACGCGGTCTTTCACCAGCTGAACCTCGACGGCAGATGGATGGTCGTCCTTCCCGCTGTGCTTCAGCAGAAGCTGTCGCACAAAGACCTGAATGATGTTTCTCCGGATCGCCACAACAGCGTTCTGCAAGCCCAATCGCTCTTCATGGCACGCTATGGTACGTGGATCGACCGCCAGCTCTATCGCTTGTGGCTGCTTCGCCGGAGTCGCGATTACAGAGCGTTATGTGGTGATCCTCGGGTATGGAAAGGGATGGTGCGCCAGGCGCTCGGACGATGGAAATTGCCGCAGGGGAATTCGGTTCTATGACTGCGCCTTCCATCTCCGTCGCGATGTGCACTTACAACGGCGAACGTTTTCTGCCGCAGCAACTGGAAAGTATTCTGCGACAGACGCGCCTCCCGGATGAAGTGGTTATTCGCGATGATCGCTCCTCAGACAACACGCCGCACCTGATCGAAGAGTTCCGTCGCCAGGCTCCCTTCCACGTTGACTTCAAGATCAACGATGCCAACCTCGGCGCGAAGAAGAATTTCGAAGAGGCAATCTTTGCCTGCAAGGGTGAACTCATCGCACTCAGCGATCAGGACGATATCTGGCATCCCCGCCGGCTGGAACGCAGTCAGCGGGAACTGGATCAGCATCCGGAAGCCGGCCTGGTGTTTACCGACGGCGCTGTGATCGATGACTTTGATCGTCCCACAGACGAGACGCTATGGAAGAGCTTTCGCCTTTATCGAACTTCCCTCGAAATGCTGCAGTCGGGGAACTACTTGCCGCTGGCGAAGCGCACATTCGTGACCGGGGCTACCGTAATGTTCCGCTCGCGCTATGCGGCACAATGCTTCCCGACCGGCAGCCATTGGTGGCACGATGGATGGCTTGCCATGCTGATTGCCGCGATGGCAGAAGTGAGGCCGATCGATGAAAAGCTTATCTCCTATCGATCGCATACGTCGCAGCAGCTTGGCCTGGGTACTGTGGAAACACGAAGATGGAAGCCGCTGCAAGAGCGCGCCGAGAAGCAGCATGCCAGCATGCAGGAGCTGTATGCATCCCTGGTAGAAGTATGCGGAGCAGTTGAACGGTTGCCACTGGACGCGGATCATCGGGAGCACGGCGCACTGCCCCAGTTCAGCCGCTACAAAGATTTTCTCGCAATGCGTCTCAGTCTTCCTGATGTGCGGATGCATCGCGTGCCGGTCATGCTCAACCATGTAGAAGATTACCGGACGTGCGCGATGGGCCTCCTGAGCATGGCACGTGACTTTGTCTTTCCAGCCATTTCCCCTTTGCGTCGGTCGTAATTGCGGTCGTCCCAAGAATGCGGGAGAATGCTCCATGACCACGAACCTGCAAGGCGCGACCAAACTCAAGATCCATTCAGACCAGGCACCAGCAGCTATCGGTCCCTATGCGCAGGCCGTGCGCATAGGCAACTTCCTGTACACCTCCGGCCAGGTGGCGCTGGATCCGAAAAGCGGTCAGATCACGGGAGCTACTATCGCTGAACAAACGGTGCGCGTGTTTGAAAATCTTCGTGCCGTCCTCATCGCGGGCGGCACGGATCTGTCGCGAGTTTTCAAGACAACCGTGTTCCTCAAAAACATGGCGGACTTTGCAGCTATGAACGAGGTCTATGCCAGGTATCTAGCACCCGAAGGAGTGGTGCCACCCGCCCGCTCCACTATCGAGGTGGCACGACTGCCGAAAGACTCACTGGTCGAGATCGAGGTTATAGCGCAGATTTAGGGCCATCGCAACGAGCAGGTGCGACGAAAATGCGCGGACATCATCTAAGTGTGTGAGGGTTTACCATGGCTGACACAAAGACGATCGACAAAGTAGAGAAGACAGACGCTGAGTGGCGCGAAACGCTTACACCCGATCAGTATTACGTGACGCGGCAGAAAGGTACCGAGCCCGCCTTCAGCGGCGCTCTCTATCGCAACCACAACGACGGAACCTATCACTGCGTTGCTTGCGGAGCCGAGCTGTTTCCCTCTGACACCAAGTTTGAATCGGGAAGCGGTTGGCCAAGTTTCTATCTGCCGGCGTCCGAAGCCGCCGTGCAGACGCATGAAGATAACTCGTATGGCATGCGGCGCGTTGAGGTGACCTGCGCACGCTGTGGATCGCATCTCGGACACGTGTTCCCGGACGGACCGAAGCCGACCGGTCTTCGCTATTGCATCAACTCGGCGTCGCTCGACTTCAAACCGAAAAGCTAGATAGCGAGACACTACAAGGCCTTTGAAACAAAGTGGCCTTGTAGTGCCGCTGTTACATGGACTGTTTCTCGTAAATGAAGGTCGCCGGCGCTTTGCCGTCTGGTGGAGAGACCACCTCGGTAAGAACCTTGCCATCTTCCGATACCTGGTAGCTCATCTTCTCCAGCAGCCTGCCATTCATCTTTTCTGTCATAACGAAGCTGCGCGGCCCGGTCTTGGATGCGGCCAGCGTGAGCCCCGCAGGTACGGTGGGACCCGTTGGCGCGCACTCTTTGCCATCCATGGAAAGATCGACAGATGCCTTGATGTCAGGCATGATCCAGTGAATGGAATCGCCGCTGCCGGCCTGGAGCGTCATGACCGAATCTTCTTTGATCTTCACCTCCATGTCCTTCCAGCTACCCATTAGACCTTTGGAGCCGGCGACACGCGTGTAGATCGTGGAATCGTCGAAGCTCTTCCCGCTCGGCATAGTTCCCTTGTCTTCAGCTACCAACTTCTTTTCATCGTCTGAGATCTTCCAGGTGGTCGTGGTAAGCAGGATGCCATTTCTAGAGGTGGTGCTCTCATAGGTGTGGTCGTCCATCTTCTTCCAGACATTCTTCGCTCCGGTCACGCCCGGATATTCTTTGCCGTCCGTTTTGAAGTTGTAGGAACGGTCTTCTGTCGTAATCTTGATGGCCCCATCAGCCGCGGGTGCGAACTCCAACACTTCCCCGGTCATTTTGCTTTTGTCGATGTTCATCTTCCAGTCGCCCACGAACGGGCTCTGGGCGGAAGCTGCGAATCCCGTAGAACCGAGAAACAGCCCTATAGCCAGGATGCTTTTGCTGAGAAGGCTCATTGGTCTTCCTCCTTATTATCGGCCGACGGAGGCTGTGCGAGGAAGGGGCCCGATGTCTCGCCTGCGCTTCTTGGGCCCACGTGAGACCTTACGCCTCGTGTACAGGAAGGTAAAGAACTTCATACTGCATACGTCCATCTCGGGCGAAGATGGCATGGGACCTCAAAGAAAAAGCCCGCGATCAAGCGGGCTGGTGTTGGGCCGTGAGGTATGGACTAGATGTCGAGGTTCTTGACATCCAGTGCATTCTCTTCAATGAACTTGCGGCGGGCTTCCACGTCTTCGCCCATAAGCGTGGTGAAGATGGTTTCTGTTTCTGCCAGATCCTCCAGCTTCACCGAAAGCAGTGTCCGCTTTTCAGGATCCATGGTGGTTTCCCATAGCTGTTGCGATGTCATCTCGCCCAATCCCTTATAGCGCTGTACCTGGTACTCGCGCCGTCCCTGCTCGATCACATAATCGAAAAGTTCGCGGGCAGTCTGCTTGGTGACTGGTTCACCCAGCCCGCGCGGACTTTTCTTCTGTGCCTTCTCGCTGAGGGCAGCGCCGGTCTCCGTGTCGGAGCCGGTCTCTGCTTCGGTTTCAATTGGCTCGGCAGAAACTTCTTCCTGCGTCTCCTTACCTCTTGGCGCTGCTTCGATGATGAAGGGAGCCTGCAGTTCGTCCTTGATCTGGACGAACTTGCTCATCATCTGACGGTATTCAGGCGAGGAGGCAAGTGTCCAGTCGATGCGGCGGACCGCGCCTTGCGAATCCTGAAAGCTGACAGTCCAGGTCTGGTGCTCTTCTTCGTAAAAGGGAGCGTTTACAGCCTTGAACTGGTATTGCTTCGCCATCGCCTGCAGCTGTTCAAAGAGCTTAGTGAGCTTCGCCGGGGGTGTTCCGGCGAAATCGCCATCGTCCTTTTTACTTGCCGGCGCTTCGAAATCAGTGCGCTTCAGTAGTTCAAGACGCGCCAGTGACGTCGTCACCTGCTCATTGCGCAGCCTCTTGTCCACCTTGTCGAAGTAGCCAAGGTATTCGCTGAGTGATCCCATGAACCGCATGCGGGCTGCACCTTCGAGCTTTTTCTTTTCAGGACCGTAGCTGATGGTGGTGGCTTCCGCCGCGCGCTTCACCATAACTTTCACAAATTCGGCATCGTCTTTGATGTACTGCTCGAAGCGGCCCTTCTTAATGCGGTAGAGCGGTGGCTGCGCAATGTACACGTTGCCGCGCCGGATCAACTCCTGCATATGACGGAAGAAGAAGGTCAGCAGCAATGTGCGGATGTGCGAACCGTCCACATCGGCGTCGGTCATCAGGATGATCTTGCCATAGCGGATCTTAGTCGGATCGAAATCATCCTTGCCAATGCCGCAGCCGAGAGCAGTGATCATCGCGCGGATTTCCTCGTGACCCAGCATCTTGTCGTAGCGCGCCTTCTCCACGTTGAGGATCTTGCCCTTCAGCGGCAGAATGGCCTGGAAGCGGCGGTCGCGACCCTGCTTGGCAGTGCCACCGGCGGATTCACCCTCAACCAGGTACAGCTCGCAGCGGTCAGGATTGCGTTCGCTGCAGTCCGCGAGTTTTCCCGGCAGCCCGCCGCCATCGAGGGCGCCTTTGCGACGTGTGAGGTCTCTCGCCTTACGAGCAGCTTCGCGGGCACGCGATGCCTCAATAGCCTTGTTGATAATGCGGCGTGCGACAGGAGGATTCTGTTCCAGGAAGGCACCGAGACGTTCATTAACGAAGGCCTGCACTGTACCGGCGATATCGGAGTTCAGCTTGCCCTTCGTCTGGCCCTCAAACTGTGGCTGTGACAACTTGACGCTGACGACAGCGACCAGGCCCTCGCGAACGTCGTCGCCGGAGAGATTTTCTTTTACATCCTTGAACAGTCCGAGCTGCTGACCAGCCACGTTGATCGTGCGCGTCAGTGCTGTGCGGAAGCCTGAAAGATGAGTGCCGCCGTCTACCGTGTTGATGTTGTTCGCAAAGCTGAACACGTTCTCGGAATAGCTGTCGTTGTACTGCAACGCGATGTCAAGTTCGATGTTATCCCGCGCGGCTTCCATGTGAATCGGTTTCTCATGCAGCACCTGCTTGCCCTTGTTGAGGTGCTTGATGAATTCCGAGATGCCGCCTGCGTACTTGAACTCCGCTCGCTTGGCTTCGCCTGTCTTCGAATCGGTGGTGCGCTCATCGGTAAGCGTGATGGCTAGGCCCTTATTGAGGAAGGCGAGTTCACGCAAACGCTGCGCCAGTGTGTCGTAGTTATATTCCGTAACCGTGAAGATGCTTTTGTCCGGCAGGAAATGGATCTTGGTGCCGAGCCTCTTGCTCACGCCGGCCTGGCGCAGCTTTGAGATGGGAATGCCCTTGGAGTAATCCTGCTCATAGGTGTGGCCATCGCGCCAGATTTCGACTTCAAAAGCCTCGCTCAGTGCGTTGACACACGAGACACCCACGCCATGCAGGCCGCCGGACACCTTGTAATTGGAAGCGTCGAACTTGCCGCCCGCATGCAGCTTCGTCAATACAACCTGGACGGCGGGCATCCGCTCGCCAGTAGGCAGCACCTTGTCGTCTACTGGAATGCCGCGGCCATCATCGACCACTGTGATCGAATTATCGATGTGGATGGTAACGTCGATGCGCGATGCGTGCCCAGCCAGAGCCTCGTCGACGGAATTGTCCACCACCTCATATACCAGGTGATGCAGCCCCTGGTCGCCGGTCGAGCCGATGTACATCGCCGGTCGGAGGCGGACTGCTTCAAGGCCTTCCAGGATAGTGATATTTTCGCCTGTGTAGGATTTTTTACTGGCTACCTGGACTGGTGCATCCGCAAGCTCGGCGGTGATCTCTCTTGTCGACATAGCGCTCCGTGAGTGTCCTGGCCGCCGTCCCTGTAGAGCTCCGCAGGCGTCCTGCTAAACCACTGAAAATACAGGCGTTTGGCGATCCGGAAACTGCTCTAAGTATAGCACGCCGAGGCGCTTTCCGAATGCATCTGCAGGCGCATGGGGAAGCTGCAAGAGCAATCAGATCAGCTGGTTTGCGGCCGTCTCAGCCTGGTGGAAGGTAAGGGTTACGGAAGATCTTCAAGAGGTTGATACTTGGTAATAGTGCCGATTATGTTAACCCAGACTGGCGTGAGTGTTTATCATTAGGTACATCGAACCAGTGATATCGGTTCACACGAAAGGTCAATCGAGGTCTACTTAAATGAAACTAACTGTTCGCGCTCTCACTCTCTCATTAGTTCTGACCGGTCTCGCTGCCGGAGTATTCTCCCAGAAATCCTCCGCTGGCGTGCAGGTAGTGCCGGCCAGTGCGCCCATGCCGACCTGCCCCTTCAACTCGGGGGATTGTGGCCTGTCGAAATTCTAAGGAACTATTACCAGGCCAGCCGAACGGGGTATTACTTGGAGTTACTGAGGGTTACTAAATCGAACACTTCGTTTGAGGTGTCCGCAGCTTTCAAGCTAGACTCAGATTCTAGACAAAAGACGCGATCCAGTGACCCTCAACCACTCCATCTCGGATATCAGTATCCTCAGCTGTACGCTGAACGCCGTGGCGCTTTTCGCTTTTGCACGACGGGCTGAACTGAGGAAGCTGTTCCCTGCCCTGTTCGTGTTTCTCGGCATCCGTTTCACCTCCGACCTGCTGCTGAACGTGCTGATGCATGTGCAACTTTCCCTGTCGGCGAGTACAAAGTATTACGTCTACTTCGGTATTTATTGGCTTAGTTTCTTTATTGGCAGCATCGCCATCTTCTATACCGTGCGGCAGGCCTTTGAGCACGCAACTTCTCCGCTTGCCGGGCTGAAGAAACCGGGTCGGTTGCTTTTCCGCTGGATTGCTTTCACATCCGCGATTGTCGTTATCGCCACGGCACTGCATCCCTACGGCTTCAGCCTGCGCTCTATTCCGCTGGGCATGATCGAGCTGATGCGCTGCATGAGTATGCTGGAGCTGTCCCTACTGGCGTTCCTGGCCTTCTCGGTCCATCCGCTGGGTCTTTCCTTCCGCAGCCACGTATTTGGCATCGGTCTCGGTCTTGGGATTCTTGCTACAACCGATATGCTGATGGCGGCCGCAGCCCACTTCGGCACCTCCATGGTCTCCTACACCAGCCTCTTCGGTGAAATCGGGATGGCTCTTGTCTTTGCCTTGTGGAGCGGGTTCCTGCTGGTCCCGGAACCACAGCGAAAGACCTTGATGATGCCGGCCAATTCACAACTCCTCCGCTGGAATGAGATCGCCAGCGCGTTCGGGCACCGCAGCGGCCAGGTGGTGCTGACACCGGCTCCCAGCTCTTTCTTTCTGCAGGATGTCGAGAAAGTCGTCGACCGCGTCATGTCCCGCAACTCGATCGACGCCAGTTAACCTCTCCTTCGCTCAGCCGCACAATCGACTAGAAACAGCAAAAGCCCGGGAATCACCTCCCGGGCTTTTTTCATATCCAAACATGTGAAGCTACTTGGCGGCAGCTTCCTCAACAATCGGTTCGACAGCCACAAAGCGACCAGTCCGTCCACGGTCAATGAACTGCACTTTGCCGGAGATTTTGGCGAATAGGGTGTCGTCATTGCCCCGACCCACATTCAGGCCGGCCTTCAACGGCGTCCCACGCTGACGCACGATAATGGCACCGCCTGTTACTGTCTGGCCGGCGAAGACTTTGACGCCAAGTCGCTGAGCATTTGAATCGCGGCCGTTCTTGGAACTGCCTAATCCCTTTTTATGTGCCATCGTGAAACCTCAAAATGTAGGGAGCACGCTCCCAAAAATTCTTGATAAGAATGCGTTCTGCCGTGCAGAGAACTCAGGCGTTCTCTGCGCGGTAGGTAAAGCCGTTCACTTCAATTTCATTGATCCGGACGGCAGTGTAAGCCTGCCGGTGACCCTGCAGCTTCTTGTACTGCTTCTTGCGCTTGTAATGGAAGACTAGGATCTTATCGCCGCGACCTTCTTCGACGACAACCCCGGTCACCTTGGCCGAACCGGGCTTGGTGACTGCATCGGTGTCGGTGGCGAAGGCAAGTACATCGTTGAATTCGATCACGTTGTTGTCGCCGGCTTCCGCCTTTTCGATGCGGATCACTTCTCCCGGCGTGACGCGATACTGCTTACCACCCGTGCGGATAACCGCGTACATAGAACCTCCAGCATTCCTTTACGACGGGGAACGCATATCCTTCGCAAATCTGTGTGGGCGGGTACATGCTGATACCGTGCCGGACCACTCGAACCTGCGCTTCCAGGTGAGATGTCCGGGCGGCCAACCAGCTCTACCAGGGATAGAGACAGGCAGGCAGGTTCGCCAGACTCATTCAAGTCTAACGGCAGCCCTGATTCTGGTCAATGACCTGGAGGCCTCCATTCGCTACTTTCGCAGCTATTCTTGACGACACGGTTGCTGTTCAGGGCGAGCATCAGTTAAACTCAAGGTTCCGTCGAGGCCTGGCTGGCGATACCTGGCTGCCTCCTGTACTTCCGCCGCCCCGATACAGGGCAGGCTCAGCAGATACAAACGGAAAGATCATGAAGTTCGGAGTCAGTCATGGCACAGGTATGTAACATATGCGGCAAGGGTCCGCAGTTCGGCAATAACATCTCGCATGCGCATAACGTCACGCGACGGCGCTGGAACGTCAATCTTCGCCCGGTGAAGGCCAAGCTGCCTACCGGCGGCAACAAGCGCATCCGCGTTTGCACCAGTTGCATCAAGTCCGGCAAAGTCGTCAAAGCTTCGTAACAGCCCTTACTTACAAGAAAGCGCCGTTATCTTTCGTGGATGGCGGCGCTTTCTTATGTCTAATAAGCCACGCTCAAGGCAGCCTGGGATGCAGCGCTTCGAATCCGCTGGCCTGCTGGTAGGCGCGCGCGAAGGCGCATAGTTTTGCATCCTGGTAGTGGCCTCCCAGAAACGTCAGACTGACTGGCGTGCCGGGCCCGCCGATTGCATCATCAAAGCCGGTGTCCGTCTCCGGTGGCATCGGTGCGTCTGATCCGCGCAGTCCGTTCGGCAAGATAACAGCCGGATGCCCGGTAAGATTGGTAGCCACAAGCTGGAGGCCGGCAGTCGGCGTGACAATCACATCCACCTGCTGGAAGAGGCGTGTCCACTCGGCTATGGCGAGAGAGCGCGCGCGGTTCGCCTGGATGTATTCGACTGCCGGATAAAATCGGGCGGTACGAAAAAGATTAGGCCAGTCATAGGGCCCCTGTTCGGTAAGCAGCTGGTCTTTGCCGCTGATAGTCAAATCATCAAAAGCCGCTGCAGCTTCGGCAACCAGCAACGCCGTCATATCTTCATACGGAAGCTTCGGCACGTCCACGGGGATCAGCTTCACACCCATCACATGCAGTTTCTCGAGTGCTGCTGTGTCGAAGCGTCGATCATATGCCCGCCTGGCCTGCGCCGCTGCCTGCTGACGCATGTGCGTCTCGCGCTTCTTCTTTTCCTCATCCGTTTCATGCACCGGCGCCTTTACCTCTTCAGCTTCCTTCGGCGGCGTTGCTTCAAACTCCTTGTCAAAGTAGCCAACCCGCAACTGTTTCCAGTCAAGCTCGGCATTCCAGTTAAAGGCCGCGTCCTTCGTCGCAAGATCCACCTGGTCAGGCCCATAGATCGACGAGAACACGATTGCGCAATCTTCGACCGATCGGCAGATGGGTCCAAGCTTATCCATCGTCCAGCTCAGCGCCATGGCGCCAGTGCGCGGCACGTATCCGAACGTAGGCCGGAGCGCAGTCGTTCCACAACGGGTGGACGGCGAGGAGAGCGAGCCGAGAGTTTCGGAACCAATGGCGAACGCAACACATCCAGCTGCTGTTGCCGATGCCGATCCGGCAGACGATCCACTCGACCCCTGTCTAGGATTCCACGGATTGCGGGTCCGCCCGCCAAACCACTTGTCACCACTCGCAAGCGCACCCAGCGTCGTCTTCGCCACCAGCACTGCTCCTGCCTCGTCCAGGCGCTTCACCACGGTTGCATCTTCGTTGAATTGCTGATGCTCAAAGCCGCCCGCGCCCCACGTGGTTGGATAGCCTTTGACAGCAAGCAGATCCTTTGCACCCCACGGCAGTCCATGCAGCGGCCCTCGATATTTTCCCGCGCTGATTTCCTTGTCCGCCTCTCGAGCCTGGGTCATGGCACGATCCTCGGTGAGTGTCACGACAAAGTGCAGCAGCGGATCGTAGCGCTTCAGCCTGCCAAGATACATCTCGGTCAGCGCGACCGATGAAACCTTCTTCGTCCGGACGTATTCGGCGAGTTCGCGCACCGAGCAAAAAGCCAGCTCTTCCAAGTCGCCGGGAGCTTTATGGATCGCCGGCGCCTTGCTGATGTGCATCGGCTTGCGTTCGCGATCGACGATGGCGCCTGGCGCAAGCGGGTCAAAGATGAATGCAGGTGCTACAGCATTCGCGAGGTGCAGAGCGCGGATGGACGCGTATCCTTCGCGCTGCTGCGTCAGGCCCTCCAGCATCGCGGCCTTCTGCTCTTTCGCAATGACAACCCCGGCTAGAGCAGCCGCCTGGTCAATCATCTCTGCTGTGATCGGCGGTAGTTTGGGTTTGTCGTTGGTCGCCGGCGATGCATCCTGCGCAGCCTGGGCCTGCGACGCAAGCGTGAAAAGCGTTCCAGGAAACAGTGGTGAGACTACGCCAAGCTTTGTGCACACAGCCAGGAAGCTGCGCCGATCCAGTGACATGGTGGGTCCTCTTGAAGGCCGATCATAACCGGTGTTCCCGGAAATCGACTAGCATGTCGCCATGGCCCTGGTGGTTGTTGACAGTATTTCCAAGAGCTACGCAGAGCGCGGCGGTATATGGAAGCGCGCAGAACAGGCCCTCGTCGTCGATGGTGTTTCCTTCTCGATTCAACGCGGAGAGACGCTTGGCCTGGTCGGCGAATCGGGTTCAGGTAAAAGCACAGTCGCCCGGATCATCCTCGGGTTGATTCCGCCGACTGCCGGTGATGTCATCATCGACGGCCAGTCTGTGAAGAATGCATCGTCACGCTCGATGCGCGCTCTCAGGCGCCGGGTCCAGCCGGTCTTTCAGGATCCGTATGCGGCGCTCAATCCACGCATGCGGATCTATGACATCGTTGTCGAGCCACTCTTGATCCATGAGACAACAGGCAGCGGAAGCAACTTGAAACAGCGTGCCGGTGAACTACTGCGACAGGTGGGACTGGATGATTCCGCCCTTTCGCGTTATCCGCATGAGTTTTCCGGAGGTCAGCGTCAGCGCATCAACATTGCACGCGCACTCGCTCTGCGGCCGGAGCTGCTGATTCTCGATGAACCAGTGTCCGCACTCGATGTCAGTGTCGGCGCCCAGGTCGTGAACCTGCTGCGCGATCTGCAGCGCGAATTTCAACTCAGCTATCTCTTCATCACCCACTCCATGCCGCTCGTCCGCTATCTTGCGACGCGGGTAGCCGTCATGCGCGGCGGCAAGGTGGTTGAGCTTGGCGATGCAGAACAGGTTTGCCGCGCACCCAGGGATGCCTACACGCAAGGCTTGATCGCAGCCACACCCGAACTTCCTTTGATCCCTGGGAGCGCCTGATGACCAGGGGCGTTCAGGCGCAGAACTTATCACCGGCCATCGTGTTCTTGTCAGCAGGAAACGAAAGCATGTCTCCTGGAGGACGCGATGCATACACCCACTGCAATCAGTCAGACAGCATTATGGAAGGCACGCGCGTCACGCGCACTCAGCATCGGACTGCTGACGATCGGCACAATCGCAATCAGCGCTGCACCCGCGCTGGCGCAGTATGGCGGTTATCAATATGGCCCGAACTCCTTGCCACCCCAGCCGCCGCCGCAATCGAGATACTGGCAGGCCTATCGCGAAGATCGGCTGCCAAATTATGCGGCACGGTGGGGCTTCCATGCTGGTGAAGTAGACGGTCAGCGCGATCGCGAAATAGGCCACAGCTTCCGTCCGACACACGATGACGGCTACAAGCACGTGCCGTCCTCACATGGCATACCTGTTCCGCGCGGCGAGTTCAAGGACATCTACCGGGAAGCCTACGTCCACGGCTACGAATCCGCTTTCGGCCGTTAATTAAGAAGAGCAGTGGACTGGAGCAGCTTGAACATTCAGCAGCTCCGGTAGGAATCTCTAAGCTGCTCTGCGGCGGCGTTTTACCAGGTGCCGCGAGAGATGCTTCGACGTGAACTTGGCGCCGTACACAAAACGGCACAGGGGTCCGAAGCTGTTGGCGGACGCCAGGCCGACCATGTACAGACCCGGAACCGACGTTGCAAAATTCCGGTCCAGCACTGCAGTTCCTTCTGCCGCCTGCATGTGACTGCGCAGCGTTTCATCCACAAACTGCAGCCGTTCAATCAGCGGGTGATACCCGGTTCCGGCGATCAGGTGAGCTGTCTCCAGCTGCTTCTCCTGCCCATCCTGCAGATACCGCACAAGGACTCGTTCGCCACTTTCCTGTACGTCGCGCATGGTTGAGCCGAGGTGCATCTGCACGCTGCTGACACGATCGCGCACAGACCATCCAGGCGCAGGTCCCAGGTGACGCTGCACTACCCGATGACGAAGATGCTGCGGCATGGTGTGGAACAGCAACGGCGCATCTGTGCACATGCGCGAGCGCCAACCCAGACCAAGGCCCGAGCGAGGATTCATGACACGTTCCTTGAGTGGACGACGTTCCACCGGAGGCGCATGGAAGTCGATCTTTTCGCGACGTGCCATCAGGTGCACGTCTGCTCCTGCGTCCGCCAGTGCTGCCGCCAGGTCAACCGCGGATGCGCCGCCTCCGACTACCAGGACACGTTCATTCCGATAACGGCTCACGTCTCGATGTTGTGCACTATGAGAGATGCGATGTCCGGCCAGAGCCTGCAACATGGGCGGCATGTGCGCAAAGTGAGTGATGCCGACAGCGAGAACTACTCGCGCAGCAGAAAATGTTTCGCCCGTTTCGGTCAGAATGGAAAAACCTTCAGGAACCTTACGTACGCCTGTGACATTGACCTGCTCAACATACGGCACCAATTTTTGCTGGAAGGTCAATCCGTAATGAACAAAGCTGTCGAGTGCAACAGGCACGCCCACATGTCGATACTCTTCGCCAGTTTCGCGGCTATGTTTTTCCAGGGTATAGATATCTTTGGGATCAGCCAGGTTAGAGGCAAATCCGTCTGATTTGAGGTGCATGCCAACAGGCATATGTTGACCCCAGGTAGACATGGGATGGCCAAATATGCGGTGTTCCACGCCCGCTTCCTTGAGATAGGCAGCGAGCGACAGGCCATAAGGGCCGGCTCCAATAATGACCACATCTGTGTTGGTAGATGACATATCGGTCTCCAGTTACTTCAATCGAAAGTGTTACGGAAGAAACCCGCAAGTGCTTTGCTCTTTGTACTTATGCTCGCTAATCCAGGCGGCGCCTGATATTTCTAACTCTTGAATATTGTTCGAAAGTTACTGGCTTTGGAGTTAGTCTCCAGATGATGCATGCTTCTCAGCAACCCGGCGTACTTGTAACAGCAACAACCTGGTGGCCGCTCTCGGCAAGACTATCTTCTCGCCTTCTTGCTTATGGCTGCAAGGTTACTGCTTTGTGCCCGATGGGGCATCCGTTACGTCACTTGCCTGGGATTCTAAAGTGCCATTCCTACACTACACTGCGCAGCCAGGCTTCTCTTGCAACGGCCATTCACGCGGACCGTCCGGCTCTCGTTATTCCCACCGACGATCAGGCTGTTCAGGAACTACAGCAGCTGGCTCTTGTGGATCCTGTTGTGCGCACTCTGTATGAACGGTCGCTCGGCAGCCTCGAGTCAGGAATGCTTCTGGGCGGACGCGAGTCTCTCTCGCGGCTGGCTGCAAAGCTCGACATTGCCGCAGCTGAAAGTGTGGTGGTCCGCTCCATCGACGAAGCATCGGACATAGCGCGCGAGTGGGGGTATCCTGCCGTCCTGAAGAAAGACGCGACCTGGGGCGGCAATGGTGTCGCGATCCTTCGCGATGCATCCGAGCTGGCTGCTGCTTTCCAAAGGCTGCGCCGTCCTGTCAGTTTTGCCGCCCGCTGCAAACGGCGGCTGGTCAACTCGGACCCGCTCGCCTTTGCTAAAAGCAATCATCACAGTGACGATATGACCATGCAGCGGTACGTGGAGGGCACGCCGGCAAACGCGATGTTCTCCTGCCTCGAAGGCAGGCTTCTCGCCGACTACCAGGTTCGCGTCTGCGCATCGCTCGGTCGAACAGGCGCGGCCGTGCTGGTTGAAAAGATCGACGACCCGCGGATCCGCGAAGCCGGATTGAAACTTGCCTTGGAGCTTGGATTGTCCGGCTTTTTTGGCCTCGATTTCGTCCTGCGTCATGGGACCGGTGATCCATTGCTGATTGAGCTCAATCCGCGGACAACCCAGCTCGGTCACCTGCCGACCGAGGATGGTGCCGACCTTGCCGGCCACATGTATGCCGCGTGGACTGGCCATCCTGTGCCCCTATCTACCGGTGATCCCGGAACGAAGAGGATCGCCTTCTTTCCCCAGGCATTGCGCAGCAACATCGATCCCGCGCTGTTGACGGATGCTTACATCGATATGCCACAGGAGCCTGCCTTGACTGCGGAACTGAAGAAGACCGGATGGCCGGAGCGGCAGTGGATTGCCCGCGCTTATCATGCCTTCCGCAGACCCGATACGGCTGGCTACTACCTGCACACTCTCTCGACCAACCGACAGACGAGCAGACGATCCACCCTGGAACCGATGACCCCGGGGCAGTCGGTCGAAACCTTTGCCAGCACTGCTCCGGACAGAAGTTCCGTGCTGTCGCCCGGCTAGCGGTCACGCAAATGGCTGTTCGAGCGAGTGGCTCGGTCCGGTGAACAACTTCGCACCATCTTTTGTGATGTGCATGCAGTCTTCCAGCCGGATGCCGAACTCGCCGCGCAGGTAAATTCCGGGCTCATCGGAGAAGGTCATGTTCTCTGCCAGCAGCATGGTGTTGCCTTGGACGAGATACGGCCATTCATGTCCGTCCATGCCGATCCCGTGACCGACGCGGTGAAGAAATCGTGTATAACCCGGACCGTACCCGGCATCCAGGATCACCTTGCGGGCCGCTGCGTCTACTGCCTCACAAACAATGCCCGGCCGCGCCGTTGCCAGCGCGGCGGCTTGCGCCTTGTGCACGATGTCAGAGACTGACTGCATCTTGTCAGAGGGTTTCCCGTACACGAACGTCCGCGTGATGTCCGAGATGTAGCCTTCCACACTGCAGCCGTCATCGATCATCACGATCGCGTTCTCATGGATCACCTGCGGGTGGATGGAGCCGTGCGGCAATGCAGAATACTCTGCCGTCTCGCAGCTCACCTCGCCTTCGAAGCCTGCGCGCCCATAACCCTCAGTAATCAGGGCCGAGAATTTATGCGTGGTCATACCGGGATGGCCTGATTTCCAGGCAGCTTCATACACTTCGAGCGTGATGGTATTCGCAAGCTGCAGCAGCGCCAGTTCCGCAGTCGACTTGATACTGCGACAGCCTGCCGTGACCGGTTTGGCATTCACAAGCGTCGCCTGGGGCAATGCCCTGCTCAGGCTCTCCGCAAAGCCGTAAGGAACGGTTTCTTCCACGCCGATGGTGCCGCTTGTCAGGCCCAGATCTTTTAAACCGCCAGCGAGACGTTCAAACGGATCCTCGTTCTCCTGCCATGTGTACGTCCGCGTGGCAGCCATTGCCGGCACCTGCGAGAGGAGTTCTTTCAGCCGCTCTTCTTCAAAGGCCGGGCAGACGGCGAAGGGTTCACCCTTGACAGGCAGAACCACCATCATCAGCCGCTCGCTGTTCCGCCAGCGAACGCCGGTGAAGTAGGTCAGCGAGGTTCCGCCTGCCAGGAAGATTGCCGAAAGATGGTTCTGCTGCATCAGTTCGCGGGCGCGGGCGATGCGGCCCTCCCGTTCGGCACTCGTGATGGGCACAGCCTCTGACTTACGGCTGCGGATGGCAGCGATCGCGGGCGGAGTACTTGGGGAAGCAGGCGCTTCAGCAAAAGCTGAGCGGCTTGCAGGGACGACAGCACAGGCAGCAGGCAACAGGCCCGCGAGAAAGCCGCGACGGGATGGAAGCATATGCTGCGCATCATATCGCGAGCCTGCATTTTGCAAAGACCGAATCAAAGTTCGGATCAGTCCTCAGGCGCGATTGCGTAATACCCCTTGCGGGCCTGCACCTTCAGGTTGTCGCCATTCACCTTGCAGCTCACATCCACCTTGCGATACGTGCCATCCAGCTTGGTGTTGGTCGGCGTGTAGCTTGCAATGTACTGCGTCCGCAGTTCATCTTCCAGTTGCGCGAAAGCGTCTTCCATCTTCTTGCCGTTGTTGCCTACGTTGATGACGCGTCCACCGGTTGCGTCCGCCAGATTGCGCATTGCGTAGTCGCCGGTGTAGCCGAGGTTCATGCCGCCACCGCCATAGAACGGCCGGTCGGCAATCAGCAGCACGTAGACCATCACGTTGGCCTTTTGCGCGGCTTCAATCGCGGCAGATAGCTTGTGGTTGCTGCCTTCGTCCTGGCCGTCCGTCAGCAGGATCATTGCTTTCCTGCCAGTCTCGGCATTCATCTTTTCGCGCGAGGCGAGATAGACCGCGTCGTA
Organism: uncultured Ktedonobacteraceae bacterium; assembly: GCA_964657395.1. Taxonomy (GTDB): domain Bacteria; phylum Acidobacteriota; class Terriglobia; order Terriglobales; family Acidobacteriaceae. The sequence goes on along the minus strand of CAZZUX010000063.1, from coordinate 2,144 downwards.
GAGAACTGTTCCCTTGGCGCCACCCGGCACATTCACCGGACCCTGGCCAACGCCTGGGCCGCCGTACCCGCCACCGCCTACATTGATCTGTGCCTTGTCCATCTGGCGGCTAAGTTCGGTCGCGTTGTTGGTGTAGTCGGAGAGCAGGTTGGTGTCGACATCAAAGGCGATCAGGAAGGCTTCATCCTTCGATCGCAGGACACGGTGCAGGAAGTTGGCGCCGGTCTGCTGCTCCATCGGCAATACGTTCTGCTGGCTCCCGCTGGTGTCAAGCAGAATGCCGAGAGTGAGTGGCTGGTCCGTGTTGCGGGTAAAGTTCTTCATCGTCTGCGGAGTCTTGTCTTCCGTCACGCCGCAATCGTTCTTGGTGAGGTTCGGTACCAGCACGCCGTGCTTGTCGCGCGCATCGAAAAACAGGCTCACCAGGTTCACGTTCACCTTCAACGTGGAGACGGGATTACTGTCTTCCGGGGGATTCGGATCGCCGGCCGGCCCCTGGGGTGCGGCGTCTGGAGACGGCGCATCCTGGGCATGCAGGGTGGAAGCAGCAGACAACAGCATCCCGGCAGCCAGAAACAGCAGGGTCAATCGAGACAGGCATCGGGACTGCCTTTGAGACATAAGTCGACGCATAATCATTAGACGTATACCGGTTTGCACAGGTGTAAGCATTGAGGCCGAAAGCGCTGAAAAAGAGACGAAGACTGCGCGAAGAAAGACCTGCCTGCCGCCACTGCGCCTCGCACTCCGCGGAGTTCCGCGCAAACGGCAGACCAGCATCTATAGTAGAGCAGGTACTTTAACAGCATAGAGAAGCACGGTGTTCTGGCTTTGGGGGTTGGAGTGAGGCAAGGTTTTCGGGCGTTGGTGGCGTCAAATCTTTTTGGCGCGGTAGTCTTTTGCAGTATGGCAGGCGCGCAGCAGACTACGGTGCCGGATGCACCTGCGCCGCAGCAATCGGTGCCAAGCGGGCCTACGCCCCAGACCCCGCAAACCAGCGGTACCGACAGCATCTCCGGACTGGCCAGCCAGGCAGCCCGCGGCAAAGCCGATCCATCCCAGGCGCCTGCTCCACCACCGCCTGCTGATGCCACGCCCTCTTCGAATACCCAGGCCTCCCCGGACGGCCCTCCTCAACAGGAACCACCCTATGTTCCCAAGAACGCTGAGGAAGCCCAGGGATTTACGCTTCGCCAGAACGTGAACTTCGTCCAGGTCCCGGTCACGGTCCTCGATAACCACCATGCCGAAGTTCCTGGATTGACCTTTCGCGATTTCCGTATTTACGAGAACGGGCAGCGTCAGCATATCGACTTCTTCAGTGTCGATCCGGTGCCGCTCTCCGTTGCTTTCGTCATCGACCAGAGCCTGCCTCGTGACGTGATGGGCCGGGTCAACAATGCGCTCTCCGCCCTATCTGGTGCCTTCACCCCGCAGGATGAGGCCGCCATCTTTACCTACGCAGACGGCGTGACCAAGCAGACAGACTTTACGGTCGCGACCGGCGATCGCTTTTCGGCGGTGCTGGTCAGATCGAAAGGCCACGGCGAAGACATGGGCACGCCCGACACGACCGGCCCGATGACTATGGGTCCGACGATCAATAACAAGCCAATTGATCCCAACCTGACGCCCGGCCGATCAAATACCGGCTTTATCACCATCCCGAAGCCAATCCACACGCTCAATGACGCCATCCTTGCTGCGGGCCAGTCTTTGTCTTCGACCAAAAAAGGCCGCCGCCGCATCATTTATGTCATCAGCGATGGCAAGGAATCCAGGTCCAAGGCTGGTGTCGCAGAGGTCGTCCGCTACCTGCAGAGCAACCAGGAGCAGGTGTACGCCACGCTGACCGGCGAATCCGCTGTTCCCTACATCGGGTTTGTCGACAAGTTCCACATTCCGCTGCTGCCGTATGACAACATCCTGCCGCGCTACACCGTCGCGACCGGTGGACTGCTTCAGGCTGAGCTGTCGACCGATGGCATTGAGCGGTCGTTCGGACGCATCATCGACGGCGCTCGCACCCAGTACACGCTCGGCTACTACACCCATGGATCGACCCTGGACAGCCGCTATCGCAAGTGGGACATCCACGTGGAACGGCCCAACCTGGATGTGATTGCACCGCCGGGCTACTATCC
>CAZZUX010000062.1:0-23004 GCA_964657395.1 uncultured Ktedonobacteraceae bacterium | reverse complement strand
CCACGTAGTTCCGGTGCCAGGTAGTTCCGGCAACCATGTCAGCGCCCTGTCGCGCACCCACGCAAAGCACCTGCTTCTCCCGGTAGCAGGTCGGCATGCGTTTCAGTAGTTCCTCGTAAGCGACAGATGGAGGCCCGCCCGTACATGCCGGAAGTAGCCGCAATCCCCACCGATCTGCCATCATCCATACCACTTACGCTTCCTCCATCCAGCGTTACCACCGGGTCCGCCCAGGCCGACTACCACCTGCGTCACCACATCCTCACACCCCTCGAAACCCTCGCGCAATCCATCTCGACCATCGCCCCCATCACCACACCCGCGCTCACCATACCGCTCGTGTATGCGCTCGCAGGAGAAGGCACATGGCTGGCCTACCTCTTCGCGCTGGTCGGCATGACGCTGGTCGCATTCTGCATCGCCGTCTTCGCAAGGGACTCCGCCTCGCCCGGGTCCCTCTACGTCTACACCCGCACCACCCTGCCTCCCGCCTTCGGTGCACTTGCCGCGTGGGCCTTGTTCTTCGCCTATGTCGCCACCGCCTCGGGCATCATCGGCGGCTTCATCAACTACGCCTACATGTTCCTCGGCGGCCTCGGTCCGCACATCTCTCCCGTCCTGATCGGCGGCATCGCCACTGCCTGCGCGATCTGGGTCGCCTATCGCGACGTCCAGGTATCCACTCGGGCCATGCTGTGGATCGAAGGCGTCTCCGTCTTCCTCCTCGGCGTCCTCATCCTGCTGCTCTTCTGGAAGCACGGCCTGCATCTCGATATGCCACAGTTACGGCTACACAATGCCACCGCCAGCGGTATCCGCCTCGGTATGATCCTCGCTGTCTTCAGTTTCGTAGGCTTTGAAAGTGCCACAGCCCTCGGCGCCGAGGCACGCGAGCCGCTCACCACTATTCCGCGTGCGGTCATCCGCAGTGCACTCCTGGCCGGCGCTTTCTTCCTCTTCTGCGCCTATGGAGAAGTCATGGGCTTCCGCGGCGCCAATCCCGACTTCGGACACAGCACTGCACCCTTCCGCTACCTCGCATCGCAGGTAGGCATCGGTTTCATCGGCCCCATCATCGATCTCGGCGTCCTCGTCAGCATGTTTGCCTGCATCCTCGGCTGCATCATCGCCGCCGCTCGCGTGCTCATGCTCATGGCGCACCACGGCCTTGCTCACTGCGTCTTCACCAGAACCCACAGCGTCCACAAAACACCGGGACCCGCCAGTCTCCTCACCGGCATCGCAGCCTTTCTACCCGTCGCCTTCATGGCGTGGAAGGGCATCACCCCAGCCGACATCTACGGCTATCTCGGCACGCTCGCCGTCTATGGCTTTCTCACTATCTACGCCCTCGTGGCGATCGCTATGCCTATCCACCTTCACCGTCGCGGCAGGCTCACCACCCGCGCGATCATCCTTGCTGCTTCGGCAACAGGGGTCATGTTGCTCGCGTTGATCGGAAGTGTCTACCCCGTCCCGCCGGCACCCATCCGCTATTTTCCATACCTGTATCTCGCGTATCTGGCCTGCGGCATGCTCTGGTACTTCGTGACTACGCGACGAACTGTCGTCGAGCTCTAGTCTTCACTGCACCCTCTCAACTTCAGGTTGAGCCATAAAAATCAGGATCAATCCCAGCACCACGAACATGCGGAATGCTGCATCCTGCCCATTCCATATCTTGGACTGCCACATCAAAAACCATTCGCCGCCTACATCAATGAACGCGACGAACCACAGCATGCAGCCCAGCGTCAGCGCGCCGATCGCCACTGACTTCGCTCTATCAAACACCACCGCCGGTTCGCGCATCCTTCTCAACAGCCGCACCAGACCCCACCAGCAAAAGATGCAGGTCAGGCTCTCCCACAAAATAATCGACAGGTAAAACGCAACATGCAGCTGCGGCTGCGCCATCGCCCTCCACAACCCATGATTTCCGGGGAACGTAGAGTCCATCATCATTACGTGCCGCACAAATTGATAATTGGAATCAAAGTCCGTCGTGTTGTTGAACACCACCAGCGAGAAGAAAAGCGTCACGCCAAACATCAACGCACACTTCGACACGCGGACCATCCGAATGCCGCTCAGCCTGCCAACCGGTCTCGTGTGAACATCCTCAACAAATTCACTCATGTTCTCCACTGCCTTCCTTCGCCTCGTCATCTGCAACCTTGAAATACTCCACCAGGGCCGCTAAAGTCGCGTTGTCATACTTGGGATTGCTTGGCATCCTCGCTCCCGGCGAAACACTCTTCGGATCACGCACATACTTCTCAAAGAACAAAGTCTGCTGGCGCGCCAGCATGCGGAGCACCGGCCACTCCACTCCCGCCTTCCTCCCTCCGTACTCTCCTTGGTTATGACAACGCAGGCAGTTCTGCCGCGCAATCACAAAGCCATCGTCCACATCTTTGCTTGCCGTCCGCGTTCGCGGAGCAATCGCGCCATACGTCGCCGCCGCCTTACCGAAGTCGATCCGCACTACGCCAGTCGGCACCTGCGGCTCATCCGCATGCTTCAGCACTGTGAAGGCAGGCTTGAAGTCTGCATGGGTGATGAAGTACCGGCCGGCACTTCGCCGATGCCTCTGCTCAGCCCAACGTTCAGGGTCCTGTCCTTCCACTTTCAATCCAAGCACCGGAGAATGAGCTGCAATGTAATCGGCCGGATAATGCGTTCGATACTTGTCGACGCACCACGCCTCCATCAAGTCAGACGACGGTAAAACTCCGAGACCCCGTGCCAGCTCCTCAAGAGACACACCGGTCACGCGTGTCCCATCCGGCACGTCCGGGAAGTTCTCATCATTGCGCACAACAATCGTCATCTGCGGAAGAGCCGACAGCTCCTCAAGTTGCACGTAGCCGATAGCACGCGGTGCAAGTCCGTCCACCATGCCTGTCACTTCAAGGTCAGACTCTGCTTGTCTTGAACCATGCAGCAGAATCCTTGGCACCGCAGGCGAAACAAACTTCGTGCCCATGCCTTTTCCGTTGACCACAGCTACTCTCTGCACACACGCCGCGCTCAACACGATGGAGGTCGCAAGCGCGAGACCCGCTATCGTGTCGATGCTTCGTTTCATAACGCATAGTAGCTAAGATTCTTGTGAGCAGTGAAAAATCTCGCGGTGCTCATCAAACGATCTCATCCCGGTACGACCAGTCTCCTCACAGGCTGGAGCAACCTGCGTGGTAAAGTACGTCCACATGCTGCCTGAAGAAACACTCGCCGCTGCCAACATCCTCTTACCGGATCCTCCCGCAGCAGGAGGGAACTACGTCTCGGCAAAAACAATCGGCACTCTTGTGTATCTGGCCGGTGTCATCTCTATCGATCACTCCGGAGTGATCACAGGCACCATCGGCAGCAATCGCTCGATCGAGGAAGGCTATGCTGCCGCACGCGCCTGCGCCCTGATGCATCTCGCCGTACTGCGACGCCATCTCGGCTCACTCAACACGGTGAAAGAAATCGTCAGCGTGAATGGCTATGTCAATGCCATCGCCGGTTTCGCTGACTCGGCACTCGTCATCAATGGCGCCTCCGACCTGCTCATCCAGGTCTTCGGAGACGCCGGCCGCCACGTTCGCGCCGCCATCGGGGTCAGCGCACTCCCAAGGAATGCGCTCGTCGAGTTACAAATGACCGTCTCCATTCACGAGTCAATCCCGTGACCGAACACTCACTCAGCGCAGCCCCCACCCACTCCGTCTGGAGTCGTGATCTTCCTCCCCGACTCACCATCGCTTCCGGAGACATCGTGTCGATGGAGTGCCACGACGCCAGCGGCGCACAACTTACTTCCACCTCATCCGTCGAAGATTTCCTCGCCATCGATCGCACCCGCATCCATGCGCTCACCGGACCCATCGCCATCGAAAGCGCGCAGCCCGGAGACGTACTCGAAGTCCGTGTCCTCCACGTTGCACATCATGGCTGGGCCTGGACCAGCATTATTCCGGGTCTCGGCTTTCTCGACCATCGTTTCGCCGAGCCTGCTCTCTTTCACTGGTTGCTCGAGGACGAAGTCACCCGCTCTCTCGGCCCTGCCGTCATCCCGCTCCGACCTTTCTGCGGCGTCATGGGCGTTGCTCCGGCACAGTCCGGAGAGTTCCGCACCCGTCCCCCAGGACCCTTCGGCGGCAATCTCGATGTGCAGCAACTATGCGCTGGCGCCACCCTCTATCTCCCCGTCTTCAATTGCGGCGCACTCTTCTCCGCCGGAGACGCACATGCCGCCCAGGGGGATGGAGAAGTCTGCATCAATGGGATGGAGTGTCCCGCCGACGTCCGCCTGCAGTTCTTCCTGCACAAACATCAGCCACTCGCAGGACCGATCATCGAATCACCACCCCGGCGCTTCTCCAACGATCCCGCATGGATCATCATCGAATCCGCACCCGATGCCATCAACGCGGCGAAGACCGCCACCAACCGCATGATCGATCTCCTCGTCTCCCGCTGGAACTTTTCCGCCATCGAAGCCTACATGCTGTGCAGTGTCGCCATGGACCTGCGACTCAGCCAGGTCGTTAACCGGCCGATGATCACCGTCAGCGCAGCCATAAGCAAATCCATCCTTCCCGAACGCAGGCTGTTTCCAGCATGAATGCTCTCCTCATCAACGATCCCGAAACGTACGCTGAACTCTCCCGGCTCTATCCGCTCTACGAGCAGGCTCTGATGAACAATGACGCAGACACACTCACGCGCATGTTCTGGGCGTCCCCACTCACCATGCGCTTCGGCGTTACTGAGAATCTTTACGGCATCGTTGAAATAGAAGCCTTCCGCAAAGCCCGGCCCGCCAGCGGTTTAGCTCGACGCATCACTCGCCTCGACATCGTTACGTTCGGACAGGACTACGGCAGCATCACCCTAGAGTTCGAACGCTTAAGCGGCGCCGTCACCACCCGCGGCCGTCAGAGTCAGGTCTGGGTACGTCTGCCGGAAGGCTGGCGGATCGTCGCTGCCCATGTCTCTCTCCTCGCAGAACCTCCCTCCACCATCCGGTGAGTGGTCACACATCTGCTGTATTCGCGTACTTTTTTCTTTGGAATCAGCCAGGCTTTCGTCTATCCTCCGGCTATTAGTCCACAACTCACCGGGATTCAAAAACCATCCGGATATAGTCTCTTTCAATCACCGCGTCGTGGCTGAAGTGAGTTCCCCTTTCCAGGGCTGAATAACTTCACATCCTTTCGAGGTCATGACTGCGTGCATTCGAAAACAGGGAATCCCTTTCTTAAGGTCGTTTCGCTTTTCATCCTCCTGTTCGGCTTTCAGTTCGCCCAGGCTCAACAGACACTCGGCGGCATCGTCGGCACAGTGTCCGACGCTTCGGGTAGCGTCATGGGCGGTGTCACGGTCACCGTCGTTGACGATGGAACCCATCTCACACGCACCGCCGTGACTTCCGCCGGCGGCAGTTATGCACTCCCCGACCTCCCCATCGGCACCTACACCGTGACCTTCACGCACGATGGCTTCAACACCGCGAAGTATCCCGGCATCGTCATCCAGGCCGATCGCACCATCACCTTGCCCGCACAACTCGCCGTCGGCGGTGTCAATGCCACCGTCACAGTCGAGGCCACGCCCCTGCTGAACGCTACAGACACCACCAACGGCTACGTGCTTGAGAAAGCGCAGATTGAAGAGACCCCCCTGCCCACCGGCAGCTTTACCGGCCTTGCCATCCTTTCGCCCGGCGTGAATGCGGAGCTGCCCGGCGGTACCGGCGTTAATTCCGGCCTCGGCAACCTGCCCATCTGGGCCAACGGTCAGCGCGACACCAGCAACAGCTTTCTGCTCAACGGCGTCGATGGCAGCAACTTATTCAATGGCAAAAGCACCAGCCAGGTCGGTTCCGCACGCGTCATCAACAGCACCGGCGCAGGCAACTCCGGCGCGGGCGGCGTGGTCCAGAGCAGTGCTTCTGTCTATCTCTCGATCGGCAATGCCATCCCTACACCTGCACCCGAGACCATAGAAGAAATCCGCGTCAACGCCTCCATGTACAGTGCCGATCAGGGATCCACTTCGGGCGCGCATATCGATCTCAGCACAGCCTCAGGCACTAATGACTACCATGGCGGTCTCTACTTCCATCGCGGCACCAACTGGCTGAACGCTGCACCCTTCTTTTTTAAGCAGGACCAGGACATCCCCGATAATCAAAAAAATCCGCAGCTTCACCGCTACACGCTCGGCGGCACCGTCGGCGGCCCCATCATCAAAAACAAGCTCTTCGGCTTCCTCGCCTACCAGCACCTGCATGTAAGTGACCAGGAGATCGGCGACTCTTTCCTGACAGTTCCGGTCGGCCTCAGTGACACGAATCGCAATCCTTCCGCATTTGCAGGCGTCGTCAATAACAGCTACTCCGGAACCTTCGCGCCAAACGGCGCCGCGCCGGATCCAGTCGCCCTCGCGCTCTTTAACGCTCCTTCCGTCAAAGGCGAACCGGGAAAGTGGCTCATCCCGAATGACTCCGGCGTCACTCCCACAGCCCAGCATCCCGACAATGCGTTTCTTCCGGGTACCGCCAAATTCATTGCCGACCAGGCAGTCGCGAACGTCGATTACAACGCAACCGCGAAAGATACCCTGGCGCTGAAATACTTCTATCAGCACGATCCGACCATCGCACCCTACGCCTACTCCAACGTGCCCGGCTTTGACCAGCATCTTGACGCCGGCTCGCAGGTCTTTTCCATCAACAACACCTATCTCGCCAAATCCAACCTCAGCACGCAGGAGACACTTGGTTTCCTGCGCGAAAAAATCTACAGCACCAACGCGCAGCCGTTTAGTCCGCAGAACGTTCCCGGCGGCGCCAGCATCAACACCTTCGGTTCCACCTATTTTCCCGGCGTCACCATCTATGACGTACTCGGAAGCAATAAGCCGTCGGGCGTCGGTGACACACTGAACATCGGACCCAATGCAAGCGGCCAGGGCTCCAACACCGGCGTCTTTCAAAATCGACTGCAGCCCTCCGGCAACGCCATTTGGACATTAGGCAAACACACTCTCGGATTCGGCGGCAGCTATAGCTACACGCAGCTGAATACAATCGACCGTCGCACCGGCACCGGTACCATCGCCACGGCCGATCTCAGCCAGTTCGCCCAGGGCCTCGTCAGTCCGAACTACGCCTACAACGTCACCACCTTCCTTCAGGGCGATGCCAATCGGTACTTCCGCGCCAATCAGATCGGTCTCTTTCTCCAGGACAAATTCCAGGTAAACGCCAACCTCACCATCACTGCCGGCATTCGCTATGACTGGGACGGCGGCCTCACTGAAAAGTACGGGCGCATCTTCAACTTCGATCCGACGCTGTACAACTACAGCGCAGCCTCTGACACCATCACCAATCCCGGCTTCATCATCGCCGGCAATAACGCCAACGGTACCAGGGGCGTAAGCAATACCACACTTACCGGAAGACAGTGGGGAATCGGACCTCGCCTGGGCGCAGCCTGGCAGCCGCAGATGTTTCATGACAAGGTAGTCGTCCGCGCCGGAAGCGGCTTCTACTACGACCGTGGAGAACTGTTCTCCTACTTCTCCCCCGGCTACGCCATCGGCGATGTGACCGGCGGTCCTTTCGGCGTTAACCAGTCGCTGCCCTTTGTAACGGCTCAAACGTGTGCTTCGTCAGCATCCGGTCTGGCCGCATTGACCTTCTACAACGGCTACATTCCTACCTGCGGCGGCACCGCGGCTACCGGCAATCTCGAGAATCCCTATGGCAACGTTCAAAGTGCCGCGCCCACCAACCCGAAAGCCTCTGACCTGATCAATTCACTGCCCAACGCTGCTGCCATCACCAGCGGTGCCCAGCCAGTCTCGCTCGGCACTTATGCCCGGGAAAACAAACTACCCTACACCATCAACTACACACTCGATATTCAATGGCAGCCGAGGAACGACATCGCAGTTGAGTTCGGCTATGTTGGCAACGTGGGCCGCCACCAGGTCGTTCCCGTTCCGCTGAATCAGCCAGGAATCGCAAGCCCATCCGGGCCAATACACGGCCAGAACTACTCCTATGGCTACACTCTCAAAGATGCAGACTTCAATTCACAGCCACTTCCCGACGGCTCCACCTACCTCGCAAACTTTGAAGGCGGAAACGTCGATCTGCGCGTCCCCTATCTTGGCTATGCCGCAGAGTCCATCAGTTACAAGGCTGCCGGCGTCGACGCGTATAACTCATTCATCGCGCACGTCGACAAACGTCTGACCCACGGTATCTCTGTCTCTGCCTCTTATACGTACTCGCACGCACTGGATGAACAAAGCGGCCTCGGCCTCTTCTACAACGGCAACAATCCCCTCAACCTGCGCGATGGCTACGCCTCTGCAGACTTCGACCGCACCCATGTCGTGAACTTCAACTACACCTACAAACTGCCCGATTATTTCGGCAAGAACAGTCTTCCCGGCTATTTCACCGATGGCTGGTCACTGGTCGGCCTCACCGTTCTGCAGAGCGGCCAGCCTTACAGCGTCATCGACTACAGCGGTGCCGTAGGCAGTGTCTACTACAGCGTCTATGACGGCATTACGAACCCGATCGTTCCACTCGCACCCGGCTGTACAGCGAAGAGCGCAACCACGGGCCATTCCGGTGCGTTTGCAGGAGCAGATCCAAGTCTGGCCGCACTCAAAGCTTCATGCTTTACCGTTCCTACCCTCGCTGCCGGTTCTTCCGGCGGCGGCATCCCGGCCAATGATCCTTATGAGACGGGCTTCACCACCGGCCAGCGCAACATCTTCCGCCAGTCTCCGCAAAGACGTGCTGACATCTCGCTCATCAAAACCACCAACTTCAAGGAGCGATACAACCTCAAGTACACGTTTGATGTTTTCAACCTGACGAACACCACCAGCTTCGACATTCCTGAAGACAACGTTGCGCAGAACCAGTACTACAATCAATATCCCACCGTGGGTACCCCGGTCCTTCCAACCAATAACTGCTCCACAAATGCGAACGGCGACAACAGCGGGTTCTACAATTGTGCCGGCAACCTGGGCATCACCACGCACACCATCGGCAGCGCACGTCAGATCCAGATGTCCCTCGCCCTTACCTTCTAAACTTCTCCCCAATGAATAAGCCGGCCCAACCAGGCCGGCTTTTCCGTCTCCGCTTTCTAATCCGCTAACTGCTGATTTGTATCTTCATCATCTCGACAGCCGCAGCCGCAAACTTCTCGGTCAGCATCGCAGACGAAGCAAACTCCCGGCCCTCCACATAGCGCGCCCTCACCGCAAACTCTAGCTCCGGCTCATCCATCGGATAAGGCGCAAGCCGAAAATGCCGCGGCGCCACCGATATCACCTCGACCGTCTGTCTTCGCCCATCTGCCGTCGGAAGAGCATGGAGCAGCGAACCCCGCAATCGATAACCAACGCAACTATAAAGCGACAGATTATCCATCGCCTGCAAAAGGCAGAAGTTGTCATAGATCGACGCGTCTTCCATCGACCCCATCTGTGAGCCGAGCCGCCCACGCAGGTCTCCCTGCCGCTCCTTCTGTCGTTCAAGAAAAGCATCCAGCAACGGCAGCTGATCGGCAGCAATCGTCGAACGATCCGCCCTCTCCGTCAGCAGGTTATACGTGTGCATCGACACCAGCAGTGCTGCATACACATCTTTCTCCTCAACCTCATGCAGCGCCCGCTCCCGCACAGCCAGGTAATCCGCAAGATCAATTTCTTCAAACGCTGAATACTTCCCGACGAGCTCCTCCGAAAAAGCCGAAGGCTTGCCCTGCCTGGTCACACGCGGGGACGCATCCCGCTCAGCCCAGCCATCATCATGCACGCGGATCCCATGCAGCACGCGCCCACGCGGCTCCGGCGGAGGAAACAAATCGTTCCCCCAGTGCTCGGCGAAATCGGCAGCCAGCCCTGCATGATCCGGATGCGTGATCAGCCACCATCCGTCTTCCGCCTCAACTCTCAGCAAGCACGCCTCCCACTCCACACGAGCCTCAATCCTCTACAAACCCGCGGGCCGACTCATGCCAGTGATGCAGAAAATACCACTCCACCCACATCACCGCGAAGAAGAACACGAACCCCAGCAGCGTCGCAGCAGCTACCAGCGCGAACAGGTAGTCCGTCTCCAGCTGCGCGCTGGCATATTGAATCGAATAGCCAATGCCGCCGACCCCGACTCTCGCTGATCCCGCGAACAACTCGCCAGTAATCGCGCCAATTACCGCGATGCCACTCGATATGCGAACCCCGGCAAAGATCGAAGGCATCGCATGCGGCAGGCGAAGCTTGAACAGCACCTGCGCGCGTGTCGCATTATTCATCAGGAACAAATCCACAAGGTTCCGCTCCACGCCGATCATCCCCTGGGTTGTGTTCGCAATGATCGGAGCCAGGCAGATAATGAACGTCACCAGCATCACCGAGAAGATGCCCGGCCCTGCCCACATCAGGATCAGCGGAGCAATCGCCACAATCGGCACTGTTTGCAGCAGGATCGTGTACGGGTAAAGCATCCGCCGCACCCATCTCGATTGCGCAAACACCATCGCGATCGCCAGGCCGGCCACAATGCTGGCAGCCAGTCCTCCACCCGCCGCCGCCGCCGTGATGCCCAGCGAAGTCAGCAGCGAAGGGAAGCGCTCGATCGCCGCGTGTCCCACCTGCAAAGGAGTTGGCAGCATGTATGCCTGGATGTGGAACAGGTAGATGATCACAATCCAGAGACCGAGCAGCATCGCGAAAATGACCGCGGCCGACGTGGCTAAAAGCATCTTCCGTTTCATACCGGCAGCACCTTGCGCAAAGAACGCGAAATCTGCGCCACCATCTGTTCGTAGGCAGCGGACCGGCGCAACGTTCCATCGCGACGCTCACCAAGATCAACTGCAATATCGTGCGCAACTCTGCCCGGATGCGGTGCCAGCACGAGGATCCTGCTTGACAGGAAAACCGCTTCCGCCACAGAATGCGTTACAAATAGAACAGTCCAGCCCAGGTCGTGATGCAGCCGCAGCAGCTCTTCATTCATGTGGTCCCGCGTAATCTCGTCGAGTGCCGCAAAAGGCTCATCCAGCAGAAGCAGGCGAGGGTTGCTCGCCAGCGCCCGGGCAATCGACACCCGCATCTTCATGCCGCCCGACAATTGCCTTGGATAGAATTTCGCTACATGCTCCAGTCCGACCAGCTTCAGCAACGCTGCGGTCCTGGCCTCTCGCCGCTCGCGTGTAGCATGCTCCAGCTCCAGCCCCAGCCCGATGTTCGCCTGCACCGTGCGCCACGGCAGCAACGTCGGATCCTGAAAGATGAAGGACATCAGCTCCCGCGCATTCGCAGCCGTCATCCCCTCCACTTTCAGGTCACCCGAGGTCACGCTGGTCAAACCTGCAACCAGCCTCAGCAGCGTCGACTTGCCACACCCTGAAGGACCAATAATGCTCACAAACTCGCCGCGCATCACGGTCAATCCGATGTCTTCCAGGATGGATTTCCCTTCTCCAAACTTCTTCGTGACATGTTTCAGCTGAACAGCGGGCACCTGCCCGGCAGCTCCGGCATCACTGGCGTTCGTTCCCATCACGCTGGTTGCTTCCACCCGTCGAGCAGTGGCAGGTAGAGAGCAGATGGTCGATGCTCATCATGAAATATCGTCTGTGTCGATCGTTTCCACTTCCATGCATCCGCCAGCCGAGCCGGCGTCTCTGTACTGGAGTTGCGATCATAGAGCGGGTAGGCACTGCTCGCGATCTCTATCCTCACTCGGTCGCCCACCTGGAAGACACAGGACGTCGGCTCGAGCGAAAACGTCCATCTGCGTTCTTCGCCGGCTCGATACTCTTCGCCGAACAGGTAACTGGAGCGCGCAATGCCGATACATACAAACATCGCTTCTCCTGTCGCCTTCAGGCAAACAAGTTTCACCACCAGGTCAGCAGCGCCGGCAGAGGTTGTGCAATATATTTGTACATGCGGTGTTCCAAACACATGCAGAGGCGCGGTCAGCACGTCAGACGTGAAGACCAGCATATTGTTTTGCAGTTCGTGCCACACCTGGTTAGCCGGACCTGCCAATGATGCCGGGCCACCCGGAGCCATGACCGGCACCTCCGGATCGTAAATAAACAAATCAGGCAGTTGAACTGCACCCGGCAGAGCCACCGTCAATGAGCCATCGCCTTTGCTCGCGTTCGCTTTTCCCTGGCTTTGCAGATACAGCGAATAATCCGCAGCAGGCCATCGTGCAGCAGCATGCCAGGACCCGTCATTCAGCGCAAAATGTCGTATCGTCGGCTCATCCGCAAATTCGTTTGTATCCTTCAGCCAATGATTGAACCAGCGCAACAGCAGGGAGTCCGTGTCCATCGCGGCCTGCTCGCCGAGAAACTGCGTACCAATCCGATCCCCCCAGGGAATGTGCAACCACGGTCCTGCCAACAGGTACTGGTGTTCACGCGCGTGAGCTGTTCCCGCACCAGCCCGCAGCGCGTCGAAGCCCTCCACGCTGCCATGCAGATACGTGTCGTACCAACCCGACACATGCAGCGCCGGTATTCTTATCTGCTCTACCCTCCGGCTTATGTCCAGGCTCTCCCAGTAAGCTCCCGCAGCATCATGCTCCATCCAGTCGCGCACATAGCACGGCAACTGCTCGTCTTTGATCGATGGATGCGCAGCATACGGCGTGTGCAGATATTGCGTCGGCAGGTTAGCCCACGCGCGTTCCAGGCCTTCACTCGCCTCGCGTAAGCCTCGCCGTCGCGCATCTTCTTTTAACATCTGCAGTCCCCATCCAAGCGAGGAGGCGAGCCGCAACGCACCCTGGTGATAAAACCATCCACGGTAGAGATCGTGCGCGGTCATGGCCGGAGCAATGCATTGCAGACCCTGCGGCTGTTCCACTGCGGCCAGCAATTGCGTTATGCCCTGGTACGAAAACCCATACATCCCCACGCGGCCATTGCATTCGGACCTGCTCCGCACCCAGGCGATGGTCTCTGCCCCGTCGCTACTCTCATGGCGAAATGGGTAGAACTCTCCTTCCGAATCGCCCCGTCCCCGTACATCCTGGATCACCACGTTATAACCGCGCCGCGCAAACCACGCTGGATGCGCATACACCACTGTCGAAGCAATATCGCGCCCATACGGCTGCCGCATCAGCAATGTTGGAAACCGCTGTTCAGCATGGGGCTGCCACTGCGGCGGATAGTAGTGGTCCGAAAAAAGCGTCACGCCATCGGACATGCAGCAGGGAACTGCCCGCTCCAGCCGTACGCCTGCGCCACAATCCACCAGCTTGCCTGCTGTCATGCTCCGGAGTGGCCTTCAAAAGCAATCATCGCCTGGAGTACTGCTGCGATCCTGGTCGATGCTTCCTCAATCCACAGCGACCCATTCTCTGCCGTCGCCGGTCTCGGATCGCCCATCACGCCGCTCGGTGCAATATCTCGTGTCAGCCAGGCAAACGTAGCCGCAGCATTCTCCGGCAGCAGCAACTCGGGATGATCCACATCCGCGATGTAATTCACCGTGTACTGGTCGGTATGCACCAGCTCCGGCGTCGCGCTCAACAGTACCGCGGTCTCAAACTCATTCGCATGAAAACCATACGTCCTCTCCTGCTTGCTGATGCCCGCAAAGGAAGCTCCCCCCGAGCCATAGAGACAGAACGTCCGAAGACCGAACTCCGCACGCAGATCCCTTGCCAACACATCCACCAGCGAGCTGTTCCCGCCATGCGTGTTGTATAAAACCACCTTCTTGAATCCGGCACTGTGAACGCTCGCGCCAATATCACGAACTACTGCCATGAACGTCGCCGCGGAAACAGACAGCGTTCCCGGAAAACCGATGTGCTCATTACTCTTGCCATAGCAGACAGCCGGCAGCGCATACACATGCGTCGTCAAAGGCAGCTTCTCCAGCGCCTTCCCCAGCAGCAGGTTATTGATCAACGTATCGGTAGCGAGGGGCAAATGATGACCATGCTGTTCGATCGCGGCAGTCGGGATCACCAGCAGGGTCTCGCCTCTCGGAAGAGCCTCCACCTGCTTCCACGTCAGGTAGGCAAACTCTCGCTGAGCAGGAATCCACGTCTTCATCCGCTTCCTTCCAACTACTGTGTCACTGCGCCTTCTTCAACACGGCGAAACGTAATCATCTTTCCAGGATTCAACAGTCCGCGCGGATCATACTTCTGCTTCGCCATCAATTGCACATTATCCTCGCGATAACGACCGCCGCCTTCCACGTGGTTGCTGTGCGGATTTGCCACGCTGACTCCAATCGCGCGGCAGTAGTCAATCATCTCGTTCAATCGTTCCTCTGTCGAAAAACGCACCAGCGGAATCGCCCCCGGGATAATTGCCCCTGTACCTGTCTTCATGAATTCAAGGTGAAACAAAATCTCACTCCCGAACTTCTCCTTCAGCAACGCAAACTGCTTGCGCGCCTCGGTCGCGCTGAATCCGCACTGCAGGTACGTCAACGCACTGTCCTGCTTGATCGCCCACAGTGTCGTGTGATTCCATGTGTAATCCGAAAGCAGCGGACTCGTTCTCGAGCCCTCATAAATCCCGGCGAATGTCACCGTTCCTCCCGCGCCGGTCGCCGCCTCGCGAAGCTGGTCAAGCTGTGCAGCCGCAATCATGAAAAAGATAAGCGCCTGCCCCTCCCGCGTCACATGGTTCACAGGAGTGAAGTACGAAGGAATGGGCCACTCGAACGTCGTCACCAGCCGCTTCAACCATGTCGCGTCCGTCGCGATGCGCTGGCTGAAATCAAAGGCTTCGTCAAAGGTCGCAAAGGTCACTGCACACTGTGCCCACGCAACTGCAGGTGTCAGCGCCAGCCAGATCCGGCTGATAATGCCGTTGGTCCCCCAGGCATGCAGCACCTCGTGCACAGCGTCGCCTTCGTGCATCATCACGCGCGGTTCCGCTTCCATCGTCACGACTTCCAACGCCTTCACCGTGCCGAAATCGCGCAAACCCCCATGTGCGACAGAACCAATTCCACCCGAACCTCCGCCAAGAAAACCGCCGACACTCGCCTTCGCAATGGTGCTCGGGTAACAGCGCAACTCCCAGCCGTTCTCGCGAGCCGTCGTCTCTAGAACGCCGAGCCGCACTCCGGGACCCACCACCGCTACCCCATCCGCCTTGATCTCGTCGATCGCATCCATCCTCGACAGATCCAGGACGACCCCGCCCTGCAGCGGAATCGCCTGGCCGTAATTGCCCGTGCCCGCGCCACGAGCCGTCACCGGAATAGCGCGCGAGTAGCAGCAGTGCAGCACCTGTCTGATCTCGTCCACCGAAACTGGCTGCACGACAACATCCGCAGTCTTGTCTTCCAGCAGCTTCTTCAATACCGGCGAGTACCAGTAAAAATCCCGCGACAATCTCTGCACTACCAGCGGATTGGTCAGTACCCGCTCTCCATCCGCAACGCACTCCCTGAGGGTCTGAACATCGGCCTGGCTCATCATCCGCGCATCCTCCTCATCCTTTGGGATTCCAGGTAGCAAACATCTTCAGCATGTTCGGATGGGTGAACAGCGCATAGCACTCCTCACGCAGCAGCGGTCCTTCTACAGTGCATCGCAGATCGCTCCGCTCCATCACTTCACGGCAGGGAATCCGGATCTGCTTGCAGTGCTTGTTGGCATCCGCAATCGTCGCGCCGTACACCACGCGGTCCAGCCCCGCCCAAAGCGCATTCGCCATGCACATCGGGCACGGCTCGCAGGTCGTATACAGCGTGTAGCCTGCCAGAGAAGGGCGCTCCAGCTTCTGCGAGCCCAGTCGCACCATGCGCAGCTCTGCATGGCTGCTCGGATCATTCTCGGGCCGCACAGCATTCAGGCCCTCAACCAGGACAGCGCCCGATGCCGTCTCTACGATGAGCGCGCCAAATGGAACCGGCGACGGAGTGTCCATGCTGCGCATGGTCAGCGCAATGATGCGCCGCATCCGCTCACTGTCCAGCCTTCTCAGCTCAACCTGCGCAGCAGAAAGTGGCGGCTCCAATTCAGCGTAGGAGGGTTCCATGAGGCAATCTAACATGCAACCCAGTCACGGAGAATCATTTTGATCTATGTTCGCCGGATCGGCACACTGCATGCCGGCTCCGCACGAAGCCAGCCCTTTCCCAGTAATCCCGGACAATGTGACCTCGCCTCGTGAACCACGCCGTAGTCTTCCATCCCGGTCGCCTGCGGCACCGTTCCGCGCCGTCAGTCATGCCGGATGCCGCCATCCACACCGGCTATCCAAACCGCGTCATGAACCATAAGCAACCATGACAGCGACAAATCCGTGCCTCCCACCAAGGAATGTCAAGCCGAACCGGCGCGACTGCAAGTTCTCGCGAAGCAGTCCCCAGAATGCCGCAGCATCTTATCTATGAGTACCTGCATGACGTCCCCGGTCTGGAGCGCCGCACAGGATCTGCCAAAGGATCGATGCGCATGTCTGCATCGAGGGCAAAGCCGCCTGCCTCCACATCACCAGCCCGCAGAGTCTCTTCCTGTAGCCTGCCCGCCTGCGGAGACGCCTGCAGTCCGCAACGCCATCCGTCTGTCGGCAGTGATTCCCTTCATTGCCGGAAACTCGTCCCCGTTGCTTCGAGGACCGGGCACTCGTGTACTTTGCTCCCGAGCAAACTATGTGCAGCAGCGGAGCTCTCACACTCCAACGTGCCCTCCGCCAGAAGGTCCTTTGAATTAGATCGGCTCTCCTCTTCCCAGGAAGCTGCGTCGAAACCGCCGGCACAAGACCACCACGATGCAGGCCACATGCCGGGCCGAAACTCTGCTCTCTAGCCAACCTTCGCTTGAATGACGGCAGAATCAGGATTGCATTGCACCTCGCTCACGCTATGCTGTAGCCACTCAACTCCTCATTCCCTGCACAGCGAGCCGCCCTTCACGCATGCGTCAAGCCCTCGAACGCTATTTCCGTTTCGCTGAGCACCAGGCCACATGGCGCACGGAAACCCTCGCCGGCATCACCACTTTCATCACCATGGCCTACATTATCTTCGTCAATCCGGCCATCCTGCATGAAACCGGTATGCCGCTCGCTGCTGTCACCATCGCGACCTGTCTCTGCGCCGCCTTCGGCTCCATCCTCATGGGTGCGCTTGCCAACCTTCCACTCGCACTCGCTCCCGGCATGGGCCTGAACGCCTACTTCACCTACACCGTCGTCAAGGGTATGGGCGTACCTTGGCCAACGGCACTCGGCGCCGTATTCCTCTCAGGCGTTCTCTTTCTCCTCCTCACGGCCACAGGTCTGCGCCAGAAACTGCTGGCCGCCATCCCGCAGGAACTGCACGCCGCCGTCGCCGCCGGGATTGGCTTGTTCATCGCCTTCATCGGTCTGAAGAATTCCGGCATCATCGTTCCTTCCCCGGCGACCGTGGTCACCCTCGGCAACCTTCGTTCCCCGGCCACCGGCCTGGCCTGCGCAGGCATTCTGATCACCGGCATCCTGCAAACCCTCCGCATCCGGGCCTCCATGCTCATCGGCGTCATCGTCACCATGGCGCTCGGCGTCGCCTTCCACCAGGTCGTCTGGCATCCCACCGTCCTTCATCTCGGTGACCTGCGCGCCACCGCCTTCCATCTCGACATCCGCGGCGCGCTCGGCCTCCACGCCATCGAGATCATCTTTGTCTTCCTCTTCGTCGACCTCTTCGACAACATCGGTACCCTCGTTGCCGTCACCGAACGTGCCGGCCTTATCGAACCCGACGGCACCATCCCCCGCCTCAATCGCATCTTCTTCGCCGACGCTGCCGCTACCGTTATCGGCTCTGTTACCGGTACGTCGTCTGTCACCAGCTATATCGAATCGGCAGCCGGCGTCGCAGCCGGCGGTCGAACCGGCGTCACTGCCATCACCACCGGTTTCCTCTTCGCAGCCGCACTCTTCCTGGCTCCGCTCGTCGGCGCCATTCCTACCTTCGCCACCGCACCTGCCCTCATCCTGGTGGGCGCCTTAATGGTTGGCTGTGCCGCGCGCATCTCCTGGGACGAACCCAGTATCGCCATCCCGGCGTTCCTCACCATCATTACCATTCCACTCACGTATTCCATCGCTACCGGCCTCTCCCTTGGCATCGTCAGCTTCGCCGTCTTCGGACTCTTCACCGGCAAAGCCCCTTGGCGTCAATGGATGCTCTACGTTCTCGCCATCCTCTTTCTTGTCCGTCTGCTCTACCTGAAGCCGCCATAACGAATCAGCACAGGGCAGGGAACGAGCGCGACTCCTCATCCGTACAGACTCCCATGAACCAGGGTGTTGCCGGCCATGTACGCATATTGCTCATCTCCTGCGCCATCGTGTTCGTCCCTCCGGCCTGCCTGAACGCCCAGGAGGCTCCGGTCTTCAAGACAGAAAGCCACCTCGTTGACACCACTGTCAGCATTCATGGCGCCGACGGCAGTCTTGTTCCTGACATCACCAAAGAGAACCTCACCGTCGTCGAAGACGGTGTCGTCCAAAGCATTCGCTTCTTCTCACCCGCAGATCAACTCCCTCTGAGCATCGGACTGATCATCGACGTAAGCGGCAGCCAGGAAAAATTTGTCAAAGAACATGAGCGCGACCTCGAAGACTTTCTGACGCATGTGCTTCGACCCCAGGACCGCGCGTTCGCCGTCTGCTTCGGCAACCACCTACGCCTGGTCAGCGACTGGACCAGCGACAGGACCAGCATCATTGAAAATCTGCGCAGCTTCGACAAGGGTCGCCGCGGTTTTCCCGAGCTCGGTCCCAAAGAAGATCGTGACCTCGGCACCGCCCTCAACGACGCCGTCTACTACGCGACTACCGAGCGCATGGCAGCCATTTCACAAAACCGTAAGGTGCTGCTGGTCTTCAGCGATGGGGAAGAGAACTCCAGCGAACACGATCTCATCGACACCATCGAAGCTGCCCAGGACAGCAACACGCTCATCTACGCCATTCGCTACACTCAGCTCTCGCATGGCAGCATGAATGCCCGCGATCGCTATGGCGTGCACGAGCTGAATCACCTCACCACCCAGACCGGCGGCCGATCCTACGATGCGCACAGCATGAAAGTCAGCCAGGCCTTCGAAGAGATCGCCGGAGAACTGCGCTCGCTGTACGGCGTCGCCTACCAATCCACCAACAAGACCCGTGACGGACTCTTCCGCAAGGTCGTCATCGAATCAAACCGTCCAGGCATCGTCCTCCGTGCACGCTCGGGCTACTATGCGAAATGATGGACCTGCCATCGCAGCCGTCAGAAAAATCCGTCAGCCTGGTTGGCGTAGGTTGCAGAATATGTCGCATCCGACTCATTCCCGTCCATTCCAGCGTCCAGGTGATCCTGTGTGAAGCTGTCAACCGGTAAATCGTCTTCAGCGAACGCAGCCGGATGTTTCCTCAAACCGCTCTTCTCTCCACGGCTGTGAAGCGGCATCGGTCTGATCGCTTCTATCAGCCCAATCCCCTCGACTACGTCCTCTACTGCCGTCGCGAAGAAATCCATCGGGGCCGGTCCCTCTGTAGAGGTGTATCGGAGCGGCTGGAGGAAACTTGAGTGGGAATGGTGAGGAATCGGAACGCCGACTCGAAGAGTCTTCCCGAAACGGAACTTTGCCACCTGAGATGAGCCGGCACACTGCAGCACCACCCGTGCAGCATGTTTGCGAAGCAGCAATCTGTAGCAAATGCCACTACAAATTGCCGCCCGCTTTCCAACCTCGGTTACCAACGGAGCCAATATGTTCCACGTGGAACAATTTGCCCTTCCACCTCACGGAACCAAAGCCGCGAACCAGGCGCCCGAGGCTACTTCAGTCCATACACGTCCAGTTCACCCTGCGGATTCGCGACCGTCGTCAGATCATGCCCGGTCGAGATGTACACCTTCCCATTCGCCACGACCGGTGATGTGAACTTCAATCCATATCCCGGCGTGTCCGACCCATTGTCGCTGCTGTTGTATAACTGCGATCCAAGGTTGCCGGCATCGTAGGCACGCAGCGTCGCATTGGTTGGAGTGTTCGGCCCCGTCAGCGGCTGTCCCGTATCAATCATCCAGACAATGCCGTCGTTGCTGCCATTGGCGGACACAAAAGGCGTTGTCCCCCGCGTGTTCTCCTGGATCCCAGGCGACGTCTGTGCGCCGGCTGATAATTGTCCTCCGGCATACACCAGCTGCCGCAACCCTGTCATCGCACTCGTCGACGTCGGCGTCGCCCCCAGGTAGATCGACCCGTTGTAATAAGCCGCAGTCCCGAAAATCTCGTAGGAATTGATCTGCGTCGTATGTGTGCCCACGCTATCCGTGCAGCTGTTGGAGTAGGGTGAAATCGCTCCAGCCTCCAGGAAAATTGTCTGCGTCGCACCCGCATCATTCGCCTGTTCGTGGCCCATATTCGCGGTGTTTACCAGGTACAGCTTGCCCGTCTTGCCGCCTCCCAGCACCTCGGTCGTTCCCGGAATCATCATCAGGCCGCCCGCTGCCAGGTCGGCATCCGCGCAATCCATGTACTGGTAATCGAAGGGAGTGAAGTAGTCCTCTAAATGCAACGTCGAATCGAACTTCAACACCGAATCCGCATACGCCGTTTGTCCATCCCACGGTCCATTGCCGGTCGTGATGTAGACATTTCCATTGCTGTCCGCAACCGGGCCACCGCTGCCCATCCACACGCCGCCTGCACTCGCATAGGTGCCTTCGCCGTCCAGGTTCGGGCTCACGTCGAACACACCCGTCTGCGCCAGCGTTTGTGCGTCGTAGGAAAGCAGCCATCCGCTATGGCAACTGCCGAAGCCGATGTATACCTGCCCGTTCGCCAATAGCAGCGCCGCTCGCTGAATGCACGAGGTCGCCAGTGACACCATCCCGTTCGAGGCGCTGGAGTTGGTTCCCGGCACTGACGCCGTGATCTGCACCGGGCCTCCGAACTTCTGCGCACCTGTCGTAATATCCAGCGCACTCAGCCGGAAGCTCTCGCCACCCGAACCAGTCTGCACGGACACCACGTACATCGTTTTCGTAGTTGCATCGATCACCGGCGTCGACGTCACTCCCTGCCACGGTCCAAAGTGGCCATTCGCGATCGGCGTCTCTCCCGACTTCAGCAGGGAAGTCCGCCACAGCGGCGTGCCCCCTCCATAATTGTCAGAGTCGAATGCGTAAACGCTGTCCTTCTCCGTCGCGGCAAACACAACGTTGTGCCTCGCGCCATTCACCGTCAAACCGGAATAAATCAGAGGCTCGCCCATCACGTAGCCGTCGGTCAGGTAGGAGAACAGCTTGCCAAAACTGGATGGCGCGACATTGGTCGGTGTCAGTGACGTCTCATTCGGATTCAAGCCGCTGCGTAGATTATCGTAATGCCACGTCAGGACATTGGTTCCTGCCGCAACCGGTGCCGTCACTGTCAGCGCGCCACTACCGGACACCGTGTTGATCGCGGCCACGATCGTCGTCGAACCCGCGCCCGAACCCGTCGCCAGGCCGCTCCCGTTCACCGTCGCGATACTGGCATCTCCCGACGTCCACGTAGCACTCGCGGTCACATCGCCCTGCGACCCATCGTTATAGGTAGCCAGCGCTGTAAACTGCTGGGTGCTGCCCTCAGCGATGCTCGCTGTACTCGGAGAGACCGCTATAGTCGTCACCGTCTTTGAGGAAACAGTGACAGTGGTCGCCGCCGTTGCGCTTGTGGATGCTCCCGTCGCCACTGCCGTGTATGTCGTTGTAGCAGCCGGCGTTACTGTCTCTGTTCCTCCCCCGGCCGGTAGGCTGTAGCTGCTGCCGTCGGAACCGCTCAGCGTCACCTTGGTCGCGTTTGCAGCAGTCACCGTCAATACCGAGGAAGCTCCGGCCGTGATCGTCGCCGGCTTCGCGCTCATCGCGACCGTAGTTACCGGTGCTGTCGCTCCTACCGTCAGATTGATCGTCGTATAGGAAGCGCCGCCGCACTTGTCCCATTCCTCAACAACGGTATGCTGGGCACCGTTTGCCAGGCTGATCGACGTGTTCAGGCTAGCGCCATTCACTACGTAAATGAGCTTGTTGTTCACGTAGATGCCCATCGACGCTACGCCCTTGGCGCACGTCGTTCCCGCACTCGCCACATACTGCACCGGCGAGGTCACGGTGCTGTTCGGTGCAGGAGTCGTTACTGTCACGCCAGTCGCTGGCGGCGGGGGCGGCGGCGGTGTTGTTCCACTGCCAACTGTCAGATTGATCGTCGTATAAGTAGCACCGCCGCACTTGTCCCACTCCTCGACTACGGTATGCTGCGCGCCGCTCGCGAGGCTGATCGACGTGTTCAGGCTGGCGCCATTGACTACGTAAATCAGCTTGTTGTTCACGTAGACGCCCATGGACGCTACGCCCTTCGAACAGGTCGTGGTCGCACTCGCCACATACATGACGGGCGACGTCACGGTCGCATTGGGAGCGGGGCTGGATACGGTGACGGCTGCAAACAACGTGGCTGGAAACAACAGGAACAGAGACAGAACAAAGCGCAGAATCTTCATCATCTTCCTTCAACAGCAGGCTCGCAGCAGGAACCAGGAAGGACGTCATCCGGGCTTGCCTGACTGCATTTGAAACATTGACCTTTGCCGAAGGGGGGTGGGCAATTCGTACGAGATCTGGTCGATGTGGTGATCGTTACCAGAGCCTCCTCATCGCCCTGTGGCTGCAGGGGGCCCTGTGTTCATTCGGAATGTACTCGAATCAGAACGTGGCATGCACGCAAATTTTTCATGCTTGAGTATAGTTTCGACCTCATAAAAAGCCATGCACCCCAGGTAAAAGTGCGCGGGCGGCAATCTGCACGGGAGGAAGTGTTTGGCTCGGCCTCATCGCGTAAGCGTAAACACGAATTTCAGCAGTAAACTGTGTGATTCATTGGATTTACCTTTTCGATCGTCCGGGAGAACTTGGATCTTTGTCCAGTGGGAAAGGATC
>CAZZUX010000061.1:0-23235 GCA_964657395.1 uncultured Ktedonobacteraceae bacterium | reverse complement strand
TGACCGGTCAAACTTTTCCTTCGCCATCTTGAAAACCCTCTCTAAGCTTTGCTGCCTGTTGTTTGCTGACGCCCGACTAAGGAAAACTCAGTAGTAGGCGTATACCTTCAAAAATTTAGTCCGCAGCTCCGGGGCAACCTGCTCGACCGAGTGCAGGTAGAACTCGCGAATCTGACCCTGGTCGGCAGCTTCAAGCTGCTGATAGGCAGACGATGTTGTCTTGCCCAGAAGACCGCGCGCCAACACGGACTCGAACGACCGGGCGCGGAGGCCTGCGTTGCCGATCTGTTTTAAGAACTTCGCTGCGTGCGTCGGAGCGAAGGCTTCTTCGATAGAGTGCTTTATGTCCAGGAACTGTGTTTCGTTCTGGATGGGCATGACTGGCTGTTCGAACATTGCTGCGTGACATCCTTAAACTTGTTTATACGACTTGTTGCCAGGTGCGTCAGTGATTTCTGCCTGCCGTGCTTCTCCGAGTTTATCCACGCGTTGCAGGACTTTCGTCTAGCCAACTACAAGCTCAAAACGCTTCTCCATGTGCACGTTGCCCGAGTTAATAGCGCGCAGAATTTCAGCCTTGTCCTCGGCACGCTGCTTTTCGGCTGTGTCGAGCTGCTTCTGGAGATTGTCCATGCGAGAACTGATGGACCGCAGTTCAGGCGCAGGAAAATCCTGAAGCACTTTCCAGACATCTTCGACCACGCTCATTGACGCTTCCCCATCTCACACCCAAAGAAAAGCAGCTAAAGCAATGCAACATTTGGAGCGGGAGACGGGAATCGAACCCGCGACCAACAGCTTGGAAGGCTGTGACTCTACCACTGAGTTACTCCCGCCCATACCACGACAACCAAATCTGGAGCTGATGATCGGGATTGAACCGACGACCTCTCCCTTACCAAGGGAGTGCTCTACCGACTGAGCTACATCAGCCTGCCAACAACACATCTATCCTACCGCGAACTTCGCATCGCCAAGAGCACACGCAAGGCAAAGCCGCCTAAAATCACGAGCACGATTGCCCGGGTCTTTCCCGGCTCCATCGTCTTCCACGCGGCTGCTCCGAGGATGACCAGGAGCGAGAACGCGATCACTGCTCGCCGCACCGGCGTCAACTGCGCCTGCACTTGCCTCGCGTCCCACAATGGGAGACAGAGGCCATGGTGCACAGGGGAGGATTCGAACCTCCGTAGCTCCTCGGAGCGGCAGATTTACAGTCTGCTGCCATTAACCACTCGGCCACCTGTGCACAACTCAAACTTGTCACCATCCACAGTCAAGCCATAAACCCTCTGAGGGATCTGCTTGCCGCCTGAACAACCAGTAAGGAGTTTTGGACCTTCTGGGATGGAATCTTCTGCTTCCAGATCGTCGTGTGAGACCACAAAGTAGCGACCCTGAAGAAGCCCGGGTGACTGCACTCTGGAGCTGGCGAAGGGATTTGAACCCCCGACCCTCTGATTACAAATCAGATGCTCTGCCAACTGAGCTACGCCAGCCCAAAACAGCCACTCTGGGAGAAGCATCAAGCACTCGAAAGTGCCTGAAACAATCGTCCACACGAGTCCTGAGAGTACCACAGCAATGGAAGTGGAGCAACGCTGGATCGTCGCCCGAAAAAGGTATCTCCCGCATGCGTCGTCAACAGAAGTAATCCGCGTTGCTACTTCAATCCAACATCGCTCTGAACCACTCACTCGAGCAAATCTCGTTGCATTTCAGGGAGGCTCTCCCTATTCTCACGCTGGGCGAACTTTTGGCAGCGGCCCATCTGATCTCAGCCGACACGAGGCACCGCCCATGTCTACCCAAACAGTACCCGTCGTCACTCCGCGGCAACGTCTGTCCAGAGACCGTCGCTTCTACCTGGTGATGGCGAGCGTTTCGGCGATCCTCATCTTCGTGGGCTTCGGCCGTTCCTACTATTTGCGACCTTTGTTTTTCAGTACGCCGGCGCTGAGTCTTCTGGTTCACATACATGGTCTCGTCTTCACAGCCTGGGTGATCTACTTCCTCCTTCAGACTGCACTCATCGCTACCAATCGTCCCTCTCTGCACCGAAAACTCGGCCTGACTGGAGCCTTTCTCGGTTCGACCATGATCCTGCTCGGCCTGGCAGTCGCCTTCACGGCAATGCGTCTGCAGCATGGCACCTCGACACAAAGTTCGGAAGTCATCTTCCTCGTCGGCCTGATAGACATCAGCACTTTCGCCGTTTTCTTCATCGCCGGCTATTTGAAGCGCCGCGATCGTGAGGCTCACCAACGATTGATGCTCCTCGCCGTCGTGATCGGCCTGACCGGACCGGCACTCGGCCGACTTCTGCTCATCGGTGTGCCGGTTCCGGCACTGGGCGTCATCAACCTGGCATTGATATTTGCCGGACCTGTGTATGACTTAGTCACACGCCGTCGCATTCACCCGGTCTATGTTTACGGAGCTATCTGGGCGCTGCTTACTTTCACGCCGCTCCGGTTCGTCGTGGGAGCAACTCCCTGGTGGCGCCACACTGCCCATCTGCTTGCCGGAATGTAAGCAGTCGCGCTCGAATGGGTCTGCGATATCATCAACAAGCGAGCGAGCAGGTCCTGGCGGCTCGCCAACCCATCCATGCGCCGCTCCTCCCAGACAACCCTCGTCATCGCAGCTATTGTCATCCTGGTGGTGGTTCTTCTAGGAGTGCTGCGGCAGGAGGCGCCGCCCGAAGTCGCTCGGCTTCTGCCGGAGTCGGATGCCATTGTGTATCTGGATCTGAAGCCGTTGCGGGCAGCGACCCACTACGACAAGAATCCGGTGCAGCATGACGCGGCGTATCAGAAGTTCATTGATGCAACCGGCTTTCTGTTTGAACGCGATCTGAACGAAGCTGCCTTCGCGCTGCAGCGGATGCCCGATCCAACTGGTCCCAATGGTCCAGTCGCATTCACCGAGGTCTTTGAGGGTCACTTCAACCGGAAGCGGCTAGCGGCTTATCTGCAATCGGCAAGCAGCAGCCAGGAACGCTACGGCAACCATACGATTTTCGTGATCCCTTCCGACCAGCGATCGGTGCGAGTGGCCATTCTCGACTACGACACGGTTGCGGTGTCGAACACGCCAACACCGGAGCAGATCCATTCCATTTGCGATCGGGCGAGAACGGCAGCGCTTCCCTTTTCTGGATCGACTCTGCTTTCGGATAATTACCGGAAGGTCCCGGCGCTTTCGCTTGCGTGGGGCATTGGGAAGGTAGCTGTGCCGCTTTGGCATGGTGGGGGGCCCCAGGTTTTCGGGGTGCGCATACCGGTCTCAGCAGACACGACATTCATTGCTTCAATGCGATGGCTGGGTTCGGCAAAACTGCGCATTGAGGAACTGGCTCCGAATCAGCCCGCTGCGGAGGCATCTGCTGCGACCGTCGGGACATTCCTGACGCTTGCGAAAGGGGCGGAGAATACGCTGCCCAATTTTCTGTCAAATCCGGATGCGCGGGAGTTGCTGAACTCTACACAGATTGATCAGAGGGGGAGCAAAGCTGTTCTCACCGCGACCGTGCCGGATGGATTGCTGAAGCAGATCGCGGCGTCACCCGATAAGCTGAGCGGATCGAAGTAGAGGCCAGACAGACTAGTCAAGCTGATCGGTTAAAGCAGAGGAATTTACCTGATCGAAGTGCAATTGTCCGAGGCTAAAGCCAAGCTGTCGCAGTTCCTTGATCAGGTGGAACGAGGCGAGACCGTTGTGATCAAGCGTCACGGCAAGCCGATTGCGCACATCGCGCCCGCGTCTGACCTGGCTAGGGAGCGCGCAGTTAAGGGGTTGGAAGGGACACGGGAGATGCGCAAGACGGCAAAGCACTGGTCCCTCGAAGAGATACTAAAAGCGCGACATGAGGATCATAATCGCTGATGTTTATGGTGGACGCTTCTGTGGAGGCGTGTTGGTATTTTCCAGATGAGTCTCATCTGACAGCTGATTCTGCGCAGAGGCAATGGCGAAGGAGAGAGCGACGACGCCAGAATTATTCTGGTTCGAACTTCGCAATCTACTTCTTGTTGGGGAACGTGGTGGCCAAATTCCTACCATTGAGACCACACGCCTGCTCAAGTTTGTGAACACGCTGCAAATCGAAATAGATCACGAGCCAGACGAAGGACTTGTTCTCAGCCTCGCTCGCACTCACAAACTGACAATCTATGACGCAGCCTGCCTCGAAATTGCGGTACGTCGAAGGCTGCCAATCGCTACCCTTGACAAGGCGATCAGCCGGGCAGCGAAAACAGAGAATATCGTGCTGATCAAATAGTCGGGGGTTGATTCTTTTATTTCGAATTGAAACCAACCCTGTGGCGAAGTGCAGATCCTTCGACCACGCTGCGCTTCGCTCAGGATGACACGACACTGTAACGATTTTCGTTACAGCACCGAGTGCTCGACAGTCGCTTCGTTCGCAACTTCATGCATGGCCACGCCGATGCTCTCTTCGAGAATATCCAGAGCGATCATGGCTTCATGCTCATTCAGGATCAGCGGTGGCGCCAGGCGAATCGAGGTCTCGCCGCAGCCCAGGATAAGCAGGCCACGTTCGAAGCATAGATCGACAATGCGGTCGCGAACCGGGCCCGCCACTGTCCGGCTTTGCTGATCGCGCACGATCTCAACGCCGATCATCAGGCCGCGTCCGCGAACATCTCCCACGATGCCGTGCTTACCCGGCCAGGTGCGAAGACGAGTCAACATTTTTTCGCCTACCGCGGCTGCGTTCGCAACTCCCTCGCGCTCAAGCACATCGAGGGTCGCCAGCGCGGCTGCGATGGCTACTGGATTGCCACCGAACGTTGACGCATGCGAGCCGGGCTTCCAATCCATGATTTCGGCGCGGGTCATGCAGATGCCCAGCGGCATACCCGAGGCAATGCCCTTGGCGATGCAGACGATGTCCGGCTCGACGTTGCTGTGCTCGACTGCCCACCACTTGCCAGTTCGGCCGGCGCCAGACTGCACTTCGTCTACGACGAGGAGGATACCGTGACGGTCACAGATCTTACGCAGCTCCTGCATGAAGATGGCTGGAGCAACGACGTATCCACCCTCGCCCTGGATTGGCTCGACGAAGATGGCGGCAACTTCTTCCGGAGCAAGCGTGGACTTGAAGAGCTTGTCCTCGATGAAGCGGGCGCAGGCGAGGGCGAAGGCTTCTTCTGCCTGGGGTCCTCCGCTGCAGCCGCGGTAAGCATAGGGATAACGCACGTGCGTGACGCCTGGCATGAGCGGCGAAAAGCGACGGCGTTGCTGAGGTTTAGAGGCGGTGAGCGAGAGCGCGCCCATGGTGCGGCCGTGAAACGCACCATAAAAGGCGATGATGTTGGGGCGACCAGTATGATAACGGGCGATCTTCAGCGCGCACTCCACTGCTTCCGCACCCGAGTTGCCATAGTAGAAGCGATGCGGACCGGGCATAGGCGCGATTGCGGAAAGGCGCTCGGCCAGTGTGACCATGCCTTCGTAATAGAAGTCAGTTCCGGACATGTGGATCAGCTCGGCAGCCTGGTCCTGGATGGCCTTGACGACTTCCGGGTGACAGTGGCCGGTGGAATTGACGGCGATGCCGGCAGCAAAATCGAGGAACTCGTTGCCGTCCACATCTTCAATCCGGATGCCGCGGCCGCGCTTGGCAACCAGCGGATAGGAACGGGTGTAGCTGGGCGACATATAGCGGTCGTCGGCTGCGACGATGGCTTTAGCCTTTGGTCCAGGCAATGGACCGTTCAGCTTTGGACCGTACTGTTGTTTGAGGTCGGTGACTTCAGCGACTGCACTGGTGTTGGCCATGGAGGTTTTCTCTTTTCTTCGCGGCGGCTGAACTGGAAAGATCAGCGGGGTTCATCTTCTGAGAGGCGGAGGGTCCTGCAGTGCGCCTGCCAATCCGGGAATCTCGTGCTGAGTGCGGACGGCACTGCAGGAAGCAGGAAGAACGGGATTAGTCACCTGCGAAAAGACTTGGGCGGCTGCCCATGGGAGGTGCCGTGATGGCCGAATCTTCCAGGAAAACCGAAGAGAAAGAGTACACAGCAATACACGAGCAGACGGACGGAAGGAGACGCGTCCTGAAAGCGACTTTCGAAGAGGAATGAAAGTTATGCATGATCGCTGGTTTCGCTGGCTGAGGTTAACACGCAGCCGCCGCGACAGAGAAGCTCCTTCTCAGTTTCGGTGAACTGGTCGCGCAGTAGCGGGATTTCCGGGCCGGACCGAACGCGCGCTAAATGTTCTGCTCTCTGTCAGATAGGCGACAGACACCCTTCGGAAGCGGCTCCTATATTTCGTAAATCATACGAAGTTCGGTCCGGACGCTGACAGGTTTTAGCACGGCTGCTTACTGATACTGAAAGCTACGCTCCGGCAAGATGACGTACCGCAATGAGGGAGCGTAAGTGAATCTGCTGATTGCCGCATTGCCCGAACAGGAGCGGCGGCGACTCGAGCCGTTTCTGGAAAATGTCTCACTCCCCTTACGCGAAAATCTGATTGAAGCCGGCGAGCCTTTTCGCTACGTCTATTTTCCTGTCAACCTGGTCGCCTCAACTGTTCACACGATGACCGATGGTTCCACGGTGGAAGCAGCCATTACCGGGCTGGACGGCTTTGTAGGCGTGCAGGCGTGGCTGCGGCAGAAGGTGGCGATGACAGCAACCTTCGTCCAGGTGCCGGGCGATGCGATGCGCATGCGTTACGAGGTCTTCATGAAGGAAGTGGTGACTAATGCTGCTTCTCCGCTGAACGATCTCGCGGCTGCCTATGTAAGCGCCTACATAACGCTGACAACGATCACTGCAGCCTGCAATCGGATTCATCGCATTGAGGAGCGGCTGTGCCGGTGGCTCAAGATGACGCATAACCGCGTGCCTGGCGACCAGTTCCCTGTCCGCCACGAATTCCTCGCTTACATGCTGGGTGTGCATCGCCCGAGTGTCTCCATCGCCGCGAATATCCTGAAGAAGGCCGGCTTGATCAAGTATGACTATGGCCGGATGCAGGTGCTCGACAACAAGGGCCTGGAGGAAGGCGCCTGTGAGTGCTACGGCACGATGGAAAAGCAGCTGGAGAATATCTACGGGCGTCCCCTCCGGAAGTAAGACCCGCTTCCCCATCCTTTCTGCCGGCAGTTAGACCGAAAAGTAAACTCCGTTATCCTTTGCCTGAGACTGGTTTAGGAGCCATGCGTGTTTGCTGCCGATTCCATTCACCGCACAGAACTGATCCTGCTGCTGCTACTGCTGCTGGCGGCGGCGTTGACGACGATCGCGCGTCACTTCAAAACGCCCTATCCGATCGTGCTGGTGATCGCCGGCCTGTTTCTCAGCTTCTTTCCTGGATTGCCGCGGATCTCGCTTGATCCGGATGTGGTGCTGTTGATCCTGCTGCCTCCGTTGCTGTTTGCGGCAGCTACCAATACAGCCTGGCGCGATTTTCGCTTCCACCTGGTCAGCATCCTGATGCTTGCTTTCGGACTCGTGGCATTTACGGTGATTGGCGTCAGCGCGGCCAGTCACTGGCTGCTGCCGGGCTTTGACTGGCGCATCGGGCTGGCTTTAGGTGCCGTGGTATCGACGACAGACGCCATTGCAGCGACATCGATCGCCTCGCGCATGGGACTGCCGCGAAGAATTATTGATGTCCTCGAAGGCGAGAGCCTGGTGAATGACGCCAGCGGACTGCTGGCGCTGGAATTTGCCGTCACCCTGGTCACGACGGGTGAGCGGCCCGGTTTGCTGGCGGGGACGGGTCAGCTGGTGTTACTGCTGGGTGGCGGACTGGCGATCGGGCTGGCAGTGGCGTGGGTCGCCCACCGGGTGCAGCGGCGCATCCTGGATCCACCGATCGAAATCACAATCAGTCTGCTGGTGCCCTATATCGCCTACCTGCTGGCAGAACAGCTGCGGGCGTCCGGCGCATTGGCGGTGGTGGTATGCGGTCTGTACCTGGGCCGGGTGAACTCGGAGCTCTATACCTCGAGAGCACGGCTGGAGGGGCTGGGCGTCTGGAATACTCTTGACTTCATCCTCAACGGCACCGTCTTCATCGTCATCGGCTTACAGCTGCGCGCAATCCTGGCGGGCATTCACAGCGTCAGCCACTGGCAGTTGTTCGGAGATGCCGCGATTGTGAGCGGGGTAGTGATTGCGCTGCGCCTGCTCTGGATCTATCCGGGTGCTGCGATCGCTTACCTGATACGCCGCCACCTGCTTCATCAGAATATCCGGCCGCCCACAGCGAAGGCGGTCTTCATTACCGGCTGGACGGGCATGCGAGGCGTGCTGGCGCTGGCAGCCGCAATCTCCCTGCCGCAACAACTGAATGACGGCAGTCCGTTTCCGCAGCGGGACATCATCATCTTTCTCACCTTCTCCGTCATACTGGTGACACTCGTACTACAAGGTCTGACGCTGCCAGCGGTGATCCGTGCACTGGGTTTTGCGGAGGAGAAGACCGGCTCCATGGAAGAAGAGGCTGCACGGCGCAGGATGCTGACGGCGGCGCTGGAGCACCTGGCAACAATCGAACGGGGCAGTAACGAGCAGCAATCTGCCTGGGACGACATTTTGCGGCACTACCAGCAGCGTCTGAGCACGATTGAGGCTGCAGAGGTGGAGACGCCGCAAACCAAGGAGCTGCGCCATTCCAGGCGGCTGACCCAGGAACTGCGGCGGATCGAGCGGACGACACTGCAGAAGATGCATGCAGACGAGAAAATCAGCGATGGCGTACTGCGCAAGCTGGAGCGTGAACTCGACCTGCTGGATGCCCGGTTCACGTCACGGACGTAGGTACGAGTCATCATGAGCGGTGTTGACGTTTGAGTGGATCGGCGGCGGTTACTTAAGTCATACCTCCTGAAAAGCGGGAGGTATATACCACCCACGTAACAATGGCCTTCCGTATAAATCTTGCTCAACCTGTTACCAAGAGCGTAAAAGTAACCCATTGGTGACAGGTGCAAGACACGGCTGAGTCTATGGAAACCGAAGCCTCCCCCAAAACACAGGTCCTGGTGCAATCCATTTTCTTTGCACTCTTCTTTGGGTTCACTGCCTGGTCGCTGGGCATGCTGGTGAACCGCTTTGCGCTCCTGGACCATTCCTGGGCAGTGTTCTGGCCCGTGAATGGTGTGATCGTTGCTCTGCTGTTGTCTAAACAGCGTCGCGCCTGGCCGCTGCTGCTGTTCAGCATTCTTTGCGGCACCACAATCAGCCAGACGCTGATCGGGGGCGGATGGCGTTCCGCTGCGATTGGCGCAGGCATGAACGCCATAGAAGTTCTGATTGCGGCGAGCATTCTTCCGCAATTTTCCAATCTGCCACAGTGGCTGCGTGAACCTCACCTTGTGTACCGGTTTCTGCTTGGCGCCTTCGTGCTGGGTCCGGGAGCTTCCGGACTGCTGTCGGCACTTTACTACCATCACCAGGATCCTTCTGTTTCGTTTGTGCATGTTTTCGAGGCATGGAGCCTGGCGCGAGCACTCGGCATGGCGTCAACAATCCCGCTGGTGCTGGCTGTCTGCCGGAGGTCAGCATGGGAGTTCTCAAAGCCGCTGTCTGCGGGACGCACGCTGTTGATGCTGGGTTTGATGGCGGGCACGACAATCGGCGTCTTTGCGCAGGGACAGTACAGCCTCCTGTTTATCCTTTTTCCGGTGCTGGGACTGGTGATGTTTTACAGCGGCTTCGTTGGCGCCATGATGGCCATCGAGCTGATCTGTGTCATTTCGATTTACCTGACGATGCACCATATGGGTCCGGTTGTAGCGGGCACGAGTACAGATCACCGCGTCCTGTTTGTGCAGCTGTTCCTGTCGTATGTCGTGATGCTTGGCTTCCCGGTGTCTGTGCTGCTGGCGGAACGGCGCGCGTTTGCATTGAAGATTACCAATCGCGAGCGTCAGTACCGGTTGCTGGCGGAGAGTTCGCGCGATGTGATCATCCTGACTGACTTCCAGGGGGTGCGCGAGTTTGTTTCTCCTGCCTGCAACGAGATACTCGGCTATTCGCCGGAAGAGCTGATGGGACAGCACTTCAGTGATGGCGTCCACCCTGACGACCATGCGATGTGCAACAGCATTCTGCAGGACATCAAACTCAGCTTGAGCAGCAGCGAAGTCCTCATTTATCGCACTCTTGCCAAGAATGGCGAGTATGTCTGGGTGGAAGGCCGCCTGCGGGCGATCACGGATGAGGTGTCGGGAGATGTGACAGGCTGCCTCATTACCTTGCGCGACATCACCGAACACAAGCGCCTGCAACGAAAACTGGAGGAAGCCTGCACCAAGCTGGAACACCAGGCCTCCTTTGACGCGTTGACGAATGTTGCCAACCGGCGCCGGTTTGATGACATCTTTGAGCAGGAATGGCGCCGCGCTGCCCGTGAAGCGCAGCCGCTGGCGCTGATGCTGATCGATATCGACAATTTCAAAACCTACAATGACGAACATGGTCATCCCGCCGGCGACGAGTGCCTGCGTGCGGTAGCGCATGTTCTGGCGACGCATGCCCGTAGACCGGGTGACCTGGTAGCGCGCTATGGCGGTGAAGAGTTTGCAGTGCTGTTGCCTTCGACGGATCTGCGGGGCAGCTGTGAACTGGGCGAGCGGATTCGCAAAGCAGTGGAGGCCCTGCGCCTGCCGACTTCCGTAAGCAGTGAAATTCCAGCGACGGATAAGGATGAGGACACAGAGACCCACGACGCTGCACCGCGTTACGGACGCTACAGCGACAAGGCAGCGGCCGCATCAGAAAGCTACCTGGATGATTCACAGAGGACGGTTACCCGGACGCGCGACATGCTGGATGATCCGACCGTGGAGAAATCCGCATCAGCAAGTGTCTTCATCACTTCGATTTCGGTGGGTTGCGCGGCTGTGATCCCGGGTGGCGTGGATGGCCCTTCGACCCTGATTGAGGAAGCTGATCGCGCACTCTACCTGGCCAAAGCCAATGGCCGCAACCGGGTGGAAGCGAAGCCGGGACCTCGGCCGGTTTCTCTAACCAGCGCAGCCGAGAATGCGGTTTTTGCCTGACGCACCCTGCGGCGCAGCAACCACTTCCCCTCATGAGCGATCGAACAGTACATTAAGAGCTGCCGGCGGATCAGCAAAAGCCGGCAGCGTACTTCAAGGAGCGGCAAACATGAAGGGTACTGCTTTTCTCGGGATTATCTCGATCGTTCTGACTTTTGTAGCCTGTATTTCCTGGGGCACCCGCTACCAGCCGCTGACACATACCTCGACCGAAAAGGATTAAAGCGAGCTGAGGACCTGCGATTGACATGGTCCGCGGCAACGCCTTATGCTCAAGCCAGTGAAGAACGCATGCCAGATCGCCTGTTTGTGCTGTTGCTGTCGCAACGGCCTACGGGTGCGCAGGTAGAGCGAAGCTTCTAGATTTTCAGCATCGCCCTGAACCCACCCGCAGATTCTGCCGAGGTGGGTTTTCTGCTTTTTGGAGTCCTGCGATCCAGACGCACATCAAAATGGCACACGACAGAACGCAAATTGAGAGGAACTGACCAAGATGAGCACAACAGCCGTCACCCCATCCACCGCAGGGACCAGCAGCGGCCGTATACCGCGCATCGGCGAGACTGCTCCCGATTTTCAGGCGAAGAGCACGCACGGTGTCATTAAGCTGAGCGACTACCTGGCGAAGGGCAAATACATCCTGCTCTTTTCGCATCCGTCGGACTTTACGCCGGTCTGCACAACCGAGTTTATCGAGTTTGCTCGCCGCGCCGATGATTTCGAAAAACTGAACGTGCAGCTAATCGGTGTTTCAATCGACAGCATCTATTCGCACATTGCCTGGGTGCGCGACATTGAAGAGCATGCCAAGGTGAAGGTCACCTTCCCCGTGGTGGCCGATCTCGACCAGAAAGTTTCGCAGGCATACGGACTGGTGCACGAGGCTGTTTCGGACACAGCAACCGTGCGCGCGGTGTTCGCGATCGATCCCAAAGGGATTGTTCGTGCCCTGATCTACTACCCCATGCAACTGGGCCGCAATGTAGATGAACTGGTCCGCGTCTTCCAGGCACTGCAGACGACTGACCAGAACTTAGTTTCGCTGCCCGCCAACTGGCATCCCGGAGACCCGGTCATCGTTCCCGCACCGGCAACCGTGGATGACGCTGCCAAGCGCACCAATGGCGGCGGCGCAGGGCTGACAGTCGACACGTGGTATCTCTCGAAGAAGACACTCGAGCCAGCCAAGAATTGAGTGTAACGGGAGCAAGCTGATGGGGATTCCCTCCCGTTAGCTGCTCCCGTGTTTTGCCAAGAAGCACCGGTGGCGAAGTGGCTAACGCGTTGGTCTGCAAAACCAATATTCGAGGGTTCAATTCCCTCCCGGTGCTCCAGCCTTTGCCATGCAGGCACACGCGCGCGTACAGCTGACTGAAACGGGCTTCGTCCCCGCCCGTAGATTCAGAGGGATCGTCGTCCCAGAGGTTTCAGCTCGGCATCCTCCTCTGCAAGAGAGTCGCTCTGCATGTACCCTCGGATAGCAACGTTTCGAGGAGCATGACTCATGCGTACTAACCTGCTGGCTGCGTCCCTGGTCCTGGGCTTAACTTCTGTTCTTCTTTCCTGTCAGCAAAGTGGATTTGCGCAAGCGCCTGTTTCAGCGCCGAAGCCGCAGGAGCCTTCGCCGGCGCGGGAAACCGGACTGCAACCGTCGCAGTCACCGATGCCGGCCTCGGCGAATCATCCTGAGGCGAGTGCGGGTCTCGTACAACTTGGCAATGTGACGGACGTTCGCTCCCTGTCCCATGGTGTTGAAGTGCATGCGGGTGCGGCGATCCTGCGTATCGAGGCGAACCGCGATGATGTCCTGCGGATCCGGATCTCTCCGGATGGAAAGCTGCCGGAGGATGCAAGCTGGGCTGTGCTTCCGGATGCGCGCACTGCCGGTATCGCCGTGCACCCGGAGATCAGACCTGCTGAGATCGTCTTTCAGACAGCGGCGATGAAGGTCCGCATCGAGCGGACACCACTGCGGCTGGTGATTGAAGACCTGCAAGGCAACATCATCAATGAAGACACGCCTGGCCGGCCAGTGGAGTTCGTCGGCAAACGCGATGCACAGGGTGGTGAGTTCCATGTTTCCAAAGCGCTTCGCACGGATGAGCACTTTTTCGGATTAGGAGATAAGACTGGACCGCTTGATCGCCGCGGCGAGGCGTTCAACAACTGGAACACCGATGCCTTCGGCTTCCAGGAGTCAACGGATCCGATCTACAAGACGATTCCTTTCTTCCTTGGCGAGCGCGCGGGGCAATACTACGGGATCTTTTTGGACAACACCTGGCGCACCAGCTTTGACTTCGGCAGCAGCCTGCGCGATAGCTTCTCGTTCAGTTCGGATGGCGGCCCACTCGATTACTACGTCCTGTATGGCCCGGAGCCGAAGAAGGTGGTCGAGGCCTACGCCTGGCTGACTGGCCCGTCGCCCCTGCCGCCGTTGTGGTCGCTGGGTTTCCAGCAGAGCCGCTACAGTTATGCGCCGGAGAGTGTCGCGCGCGAGGTCGCGAACCATCTGCGCAAGGACAAGATCCCTGCTGATGTGCTCTGGCTCGATATCGACTATCAATTCAAAAATCGTCCCTTCACGGTAGATCCGGTCGGCTTCCCGGATATGCCGAAGTTCGTTGCCGATATGAAGGCGATGCACCTGCACACGATTGCGATTACCGATCTACATGTAGCCGATGCTCCGAAGCAGGGCTATGCGCCGTATGACACGGGGATTGCAGCGGATGTGTTTGTGAAAAAGCCGGATGGATCGACCTTCGTCGGCGTCGTCTGGCCCGGCAATAGTGTGTTCCCGGACTTTACACACCAGGCAAGCCGGGAATGGTGGGGCACCAATTACAAAGACTTTGTGAAAGACGGGTTCGCGGGCTACTGGAATGACATGAACGAACCTTCCGTCTTCAATGGACCCGGCAAGACGATGCCGTTGGACACAGTCCATCGCGTGGATGGCACAGGCTTCGCCGCCAGAACGGCAAGTCATCGCGAGATTCACAACGTCTTCGGCATGCAGAACTCGCGTGCGACCTACGAAGGCGTGCTGAAACTGGACCCTGACAGCCGGCCTTTCGTGATGACGCGCGCTTCCTATGCCGGGGGCCAGCGATACGCCGTGACCTGGACGGGCGACAACTCAAGCAGCTGGAACCATCTACGGATGACTACCCCTATGCTGGTCAATCTCGGCCTGAGCGGCTTTGCATTTGCCGGGGCCGACGTGGGCGGGTTTGCCGGTTCGCCGCAGCCTGACCTGCTGACGAAGTGGCTGGAAGTCGCTGCATTCCATCCCATTGATCGCGACCATAGTTCGAAGGGTACAAACCCGCAGGAGGTGT
The DNA here is from genome assembly GCA_964657395.1 of uncultured Ktedonobacteraceae bacterium. Taxonomy (GTDB): domain Bacteria; phylum Acidobacteriota; class Terriglobia; order Terriglobales; family Acidobacteriaceae. The sequence goes on along the minus strand of CAZZUX010000061.1, from coordinate 8,838 downwards.
GGGTCAACGGACCCGGGCCGGAAGCAGTACGAAGGCGCTTCATCGAGACGCGCTATCGGCTACTGCCTTATATCTATACCCATGCGGAAGAAACATCGCGCACCGGACTGCCGCTGATGCGGCCTCTTTTTCTGGAGTTCCCGCACGAGGCCAGGGACGGTCATCCTGTCGACCTAGATGCATCCGGCGAGTTCATGCTGGGACCGGACCTGCTGATTGCGACTCCGCCATATCCGGACATGGTCGACAAGTACGCTCCGACTCTTCCAGGCGAAGGCTGGTACGACTTCTGGAGTGGCGCCATGGTGCCCAAGATCCAATCGCTTGCAGAACTGACGGCGGCGTCGCAGGCTTCACCCGATGGCACCACGCTGCAATCGCCTGCGATGAAGGAGGCAATGAAGGAAATCGAGGCCTCGCTGATCGAACCGAAGCTGGACCAGCTACCGGTTTTCGTGCGCAGCGGAGCGATCATCCCCATGCAGCCGGTTACGCAGAGTACGGAGGAAGTGCCAGGCGGCCCGCTCGAACTCAGGGTCTATCCGGGATCGCGATGTGAAGGCGCCATGTACCTGGATGATGGACACAGTTTTAGTTACAAAAGCGGCGATTTTCTCAGGCTGCAGTACACCTGCACGGCAACAAATGGCAGCGTAAGCGTTCACGTCAGCCCACGAGAGGGCCGCTTCTCCCCCTGGTGGAAGCAGGTTGAGGTGGTTGTTTATGGCTGGCAGGCATCCGGTGCGACCGCAGTGCTTAAAGGCACGACGCAGTCTCTACAGGCAAAGGTGAATGCTTCCTCTCACAGTGTGAGCGTCGTCATTCCGGAGAGTGCGTCCGGCTCGGAGTTGATCGTGACCGCGAAGTAGGCTTTCTGGATTGTTACTGCTCCATCGCCAGCAGGGGTCCTGAACCATCCGGAAAAAACAGACCAGTGGATGCAGTTGCGATCGTTTCGACGCGATTGCGTCCGCGGGTCTTGGCGGTGTAGAGCGCCTGGTCTGCCATGGCAATCAGTGGCTTGATGCTGCGGATGTGTTCATCCACCCAGGCCACGCCGAAGGAGCAGGTGACAGGCAGGCCGATGCCCTCGCAGTCGAACATTTCGTGCGCGATCGTCGCGCGAAGATTCTCCAGCCGCTCCATGGAATTGTCCTGCGACAGTCCGGGCATGACGAGCAGAAGTTCTTCACCACCATACCGTCCTATGTAGTCTGTGGGACGCGTGGCCAGGCCGAAGCGGCGTGCGCACTCCCGGAGTACGGCGTCGCCGATCTGATGACCGTAGGTGTCATTGATACGTTTGAAATGGTCGAGGTCGGCCAGCACGATAGCCAGCGGCGTGTTCTTTTCTGTGGCGTAAATGATTTCGGCAGTCAGAACATCGAAGATGGCAGAACGATTCAGCAGGCCGGTAAGGCCATCACGACTGGCCTGTTCTACCAGCGCCAGCCGTGCCTCAATCAGTTCCTTCTTTTCGAGTTCAAGTTGATGAGTCCGCTCGCGCACCAGTTCTTCCAGGTGCTGCTGTTGAGCGATGAGCGCACTGACGCGCAACCAGGACGCAAGTCCAACCAGGCAGGCGAGCAGGATCGCTACACCTGAGAGGAACCACCCGGTTCTCCACCATGGCGGCATGAGGCGGAATTCAACATAGACCGGGGCGGATTGCTGGTGACGGCGGCTGTCCACAGCCAGCACTGCGAGGCGGTACCGGCCCGGCGGCAAACCGGAAAAATGAATCTGGCGTTCGTCGGTGTCCTGCCATTCATTCTCCAGGCCCTCCATGCGGTAGCGGTAGCTCACCACGTTGGCGCGGGAAGGATTGGAGATGCCGAGATCGAGTGACAGCGCTCCACGATTTTTCCAGGCAACTTTCGTGCGGCCTTTCAGCTCGATGACTGCTGAGCCCATATGCGCGCCATCGATACTGACGGTAAGCGGCTCCTGCTGAAAGATCTCTTCCGGATGGACCAGGCGGGACACACCACCCGTGGTGCCCACCCAGATGGAGCCATCACTGGCTTCGTGGAAGGAATCACTGTCCAGATCGTCATAGACCAGGCCATCTTCGGTTGAGAGGCCAACCCAGCGCTGGCCGTCAAAGACATCAAGGCCGCGGTCAGTACCGACCCACAGCCATCCGCGGTGATCGATCGAGAGCTGCCACACGGCGAGCGATGAGACAGTTGGAACGCCAACGCGTTCGATCAGGTCAGCAGTAGTGCCATGAATGCGAAAGTGGAGCAGCGGACTTGCCTCGCCCTGGGTCCAGACAGTTCCATCTCTTCCGATAGCCATGGGAGTGAGGGTGGGCAGACGAATGCCCGGAGGAAGCTTGATCTGCTGGATGCCCTGGGTGCCGGTCGGGTCGAGTTGAAACAGACCCTGTTCGCCAGAGAAATAGAGAAGACCGCTCGGCGCAGACTTGATCTCCGAGACGCCGCCGATCAACAGCGGCTTCCCCTGCCAGTCCTTTTCCAGAACGGAGTAGCGGGTGCTCTCATCCAGGTGGTAAAGGTGCTGATTGGCGCCTACCCAGATGGTGCCGCGGGAGTCCTGAAGAAGCGCGCTCAGGCCTTCTGTTTTGGCGACGACCCGCCCGAGGTGGGTCACCGTGTCGTAGTCGAGCAGCAGACCGGTCGCGAGCGCTACCCAGATGTGTCCGCGCAGGTCGACCATGACGACCTGGGCCTGGCGGAGAGAGCGCGAGGGATCCAATGGACGCCAGGTGGAAGTGGGAGATGATAGGCCTTGCACGCCCAGCTCTCCCGGAGCCCAGAGGGTACCGTTATGATCCTGATCGAGGCCCCAGACAGTGCCGACATTGAAGCCGTCGCGCGCAGTCCAGCTTTGCCAGTTGTCGTAGCCGAGCCACCTGCGGACGCCATGACCATCGACTGCGAACCAGAAGGAACCTTGCCGGTCGAACAAAAACTGCGAGGCAATATGGGGAGGCAGGCCATTGGCCACGCCGAAGACATGCCAGTTCTCGCCTTCACGTCGAGCGATGCCGTCCGTAAGATTGATCAGCATCCGGCCTTGCGGGTCTTCTGCCATCGAGGGCTGCCTGAGGTCGAGGAGCTTGGGCGTTAGCCCTTCTTCTACCAGGACGAAGTGTGCCGAGCCTCGGGGCAGACGAGCGAGGTGCTGGGTACTGCGAGCCCAAAGGTTTCCTGCGCGATCCCGCACCACCAGCTTCCAGTCATCTTCAGGAATGCCTTCCCTGGCTCCCCAGATCTGCACGGCGCCATTGTCGGGAGAGATCTCGCACAGCTTTTTGGCGCAGGCCATCCATAATGTGCGCGAACCTGGCTCGCCATGCTGGCCGCCGACGGCTGCAAGACTCTCCAGGTCGGCAAGCTCAGGATGATCCTGCAACTGCTGTGCCGTGAGAATTCGATCTTCCTGCCAGGTACCGCCTGCATCCCGGGTACTTAGCTTGAACAGTGCCTGGTCGGCAAGCAGGAACAGCTGGCTGCGATCTTCAGGGAAGCTCGCAAGTGCAGTCGCGGTGCTCTTGTGAGCGCCGAATCCGGGCAGCTTAGGATCGTGGACTCCGGATGCGTCGCGGTAGCGCACCTGGTGATAGCTGGTGAACCAGAGCCTTGCAGAACTGTCTTCGCCGACAGCGGTAATCTGCGGAACTTCGCTTCCTTCGAAGCTTTTGACCCGGGAGATGCGGGCGCCGTCGAAACGATACAGCCCGTTCTGCGTACCCATCCAGAGTTGACCCGACTGGTCCTGAACAAGCGAGTAAAGATCGAGATTCTCCAGGCCTTCCGGCTTGCCGTAGGAATGAAAGTTATAGCTCTCACCATGTGCCGAGAGACTTAGCAGTAACAGGATGACGGCGAGCGCAGTCAGGACAGCCTGGATGAATCGGAACAGCGGTACACGCTGCACATCGCTCTCCGGGAAGCTTTGCAGGGCTTGCGGTTCTGCTCCGGACTGTGGATGACGCTGGGTCAACGGGGGGAGCCTCAAATACTCTTGCCGACTGCCGGGCCGGATCGTATCTGGCGCCGCATCACTACATTACTGTGAATGTTTGCTGCAAGGCATTCAAATAAACGGGGATAGAGGCTAACGCAAGTGGCATTACCAGCCGGGGAGGGTGCCCCAAAAGCATCACCCCTAAGTCCTGAAAAGCGCCCTGTTCGTCACGCCAGCGTCTACTCAGCCGGGTGACGCCGCCTTGAACATTCAGCGCACACACAGTGGCGCCGAAGGTAATCCCATGAGTAGATCCCGCTGGTATGACCGTCATTCCAGCCGAACGCTATCGCATAGCGGCCAGTAGGAGTAACGGTCACGGGTCGCGGCGGATCCTGGTACAGCTTCAGCAGGTTTGCGGGAGCGGCTTTGGGTGTGCCCGGCTCGCGGCCGTCCTGCTCCCGCTCTTCCACACAGGTGGCACAAGGACAGGCATCGCGCAGCCAGCGGAAATTCCATGAGCTGCGATGGCTGTCTTTCCAGTCGATGTCCATGCCGGTGCCTTCGGTCTTGTGCACCTTGACGCGCGTGGGCTCGGTCGCCTCTTTGGGCAGATCCTGGTACTCGCGGTCTCTGCGCCGCGCTTCTTCTTCTCCAACGATGCGTATGCCTTCGTGACTCATGCCTTGTAGATCAAGTTTACTGCCTGAAGCAAGCCGACGCGGTCAGCGATATTGCCGCCAGAAAAAGTAGGCGGACATGCCGAGACCCAAGACGACGACCAGTGCCCGCATGATGGCAGGATTCAGTCTGCGGGAGTAGCGCGCGCCGCAGTAGCCGCCGACGGCGGCCGTCACCATCATGACGAGGCAATCCCGCCAGATGACCTGGCGCCCGAAGATAAAGGTGACCACGGCAATCCCGTTCGCCATGGTGGTGGAGACGACCTTCAACGCATTGATATGCCGGACATTCTCGATGCCGAAGATTGCAAGAACCGACATGATGAGAAAGCCGGCACCGGCGCCGAAGTAGCCGATGTAGATGCAGACGAACGCGATACCCAGCGAGAGTGGGACAAACGAAGGCGCATCCCGATGACCGTGTTCGACAGCACGCTTTGCAATTCTTTTGGCGATCGCCCCGCTGGCAGCAAACAAAAGGGCTGCGACCAGGAGCAGCCATGGCACCAGCTTCAGGAAGGTGTTCTGCCCGGTGTGCAGCAGGATGATGGCTCCGGCAAGACCGCCTGCCAGGGAAGCAGCAATCACCGGGAACAACAGCCTCCTGTTCATGCGAAGGTCCTGCCGGTAGCCCGCGATCGAGGTCAGCTGACCAGGCCACAGGGCCACGGTGTTGGTGGCATTGGCCGGAATCGGCAGAACGCCGAGTCCCAGCACAGCTGGAAAGGAGAGAAAGGAGCCACCGCCGGCAACGGCGTTCAGATTGCCCGCGAGAAAGGCAGCGAAGTATAACCAGAGCCTTTGTGTCGAGAGCGCGCTGTGAATCATTGCCTCGATTGTAGTTGGCGCACGGCGGATGTTTCTCTGGCAGCGGTTCAGGCTGATTCGACTTTGTGCCGTGTCGCGAGGGCGGCCAGTGGAAGAGAAGCAGCGAGGATGACAGCGGCCAGGTAAAAGGGTGCGCCGGGCAGCCGCCAGCCCCGACCAGGCGCGATGGCGGCACTGAATACCAGGGTGAAGAGACCTGGACCGATCAGCCCGGCGATGCCGCGCATGCTGTTGATGGCGCCCTGCAGCTGACCCTGCTCCGATCGGTCGACGAATCGGCTGAGAAAGCTCTGCGCAGCAGGACCGGTCAGCGACCAGAGATTCATGATGGGTATGCCGAACCAGAACAGCACCCCGGTATTCGACAGGCCGAAGATGGCGAAGCCGATGGCGCCAAAGATCAGGCCGGTCAGCATCGCTCCCCGCTCGCCGAGGCGCGCCTTTGCCGGCTTCACCAATCCTGCGCCAACCACACCTGCGAACAGACCCACGACGGCAAGGGAGATGCCCACGGTCCGATCCGTCCAGTGATAGCGGTAGTCCGCGTAGAGAACGTACACGCTGGTGAGTACCTGGTGCGCAACGTAGGTGAGAAACAGCACAAGCGACAGCTGCAGTACAGAGGTATGCCTTCGCAGCAGGCTCAGCGAACCGAGTGGATTGGCACGCTTGAGCGAAAAGACGCCGCGATGTTCTTTGGCCAGCGACTCCGGCAGAACAAAGATTCCATAGATTGCGTTGGCAATACTGAGTCCTCCGGCGACCCAGAACGGCAGCCGTGGATTGGTGTTGCCGAGCAGCCCACCCAGCGCCGGACCGATCACGAAGCCGATGCCGAAGGCGGCGCTGATCTGCCCGAATGCCACTGCTCGCTTGTCGGGCGGCGTCACATCCGCGATGTAAGCAAGCGCCGTCGGAACCGTCGCTGACGTGATGCCGGAGATCAGCCTGCCCACGAATAGCCAAGGCAGAGAAGGCGCAACGGCCATCAGAAAGTAGTCGAAGCCCAGGCCGAAGTTTGAGATCAGGATGACTGGTCTGCGCCCAAAGCGGTCTGACAAGGAACCAAGCAGCGGTGAAGCGAGGAACTGCATGAGCGCCCAGACCGTACCGAAGAGTCCGAGCATGCGTGCCGTGTTGACTGCGCTGCCGCTTAAAAAACTCTCTATCAGCCGCGGCAGCACTGGCGCGATCATGCCGAGCGCCAGCATGTCGAGTGTGACCGTGATCAGGATAAAAGCGAGAGCGGCTTTGCGAACTGGCCCATGCTGACCGCCACCCGGAGCCGGATCAAGCTCGCTTTCGACCGAAGTCGCGGCAGAGGCCTCGCCGAACTCATTCAGCCGAAGTTCGTTGTGCGGGTCATCGGATCGAAGATCCTTCGGATCTTGCGGCGTTTCGCTCATGCAGAGCAGCATAGCGGAACCGCATTAAGGCCGAAAGCTCTCGAGCGGGATCAATCCACTCGCAGGATCAGGCATTTGAGGTATTCGGTTTCCGGAACTGTAAGGATGTGCGGATGGTCGGGCGCTGCGCCATGACGTTCCAGCAGCTGCACGCGTCGTCCTGCGTCGGTGGCCGCGGCGGCCGTGACCTGCGTAAACTCCGCAAGCGGCACGTGGTGCGAGCAGGAGCAAGTAACAAGAATCCCGCCTGGCCGCAGCATCTTCAAAGCTCGCAGTGTCAGTTCCTTGTAGCCCCGGACTGCATTTTCAGCTGCGCGCTTGGTCTTGGCGAAAGCCGGCGGATCGAGCACGATGGTGTCGTACTGCGAGCCGGCATCGCTCCACTCACGCATCAACTCGAATGCGTTGGCTTCCACCCAGTCCACTTCGCCTTTCAGCTGCGAGCGATTGGCTTCAAGATTGCGCTCGGCTACTTCAAGGCCGGCACGCGACACGTCTACGCCTGTGACCTTGCTGCATTGCCGTGCAAGGTGCAGCGCGAAACCGCCCTGGTAAGTGCAGACATCGAGAGCCTCTCCATGCGCGTATCGTTCGGCTGCAGCATAGTTGCGGCCCTGGTCGAGGAACGCACCCGTCTTCTGACCGGCACTGGAGTCGTAATGAAAGGTGAGACCATTCAGCCGGAATTGTGTCTGAAGCAACGGAGCGGCGGGATCGCGTGCGTACAAAGGCTCCAGCGGCGGAGCCGCAAGCTGCTCAAGCTCGCGAATGCGTGGATCGGGCCGCTCGACGATCGTTGCAGGATCGAGCTCGTCGCGCAGGACCTTGATGACAGTCTCGCGAACGTCGGCATGATCCAGCCCGGCAGCCAGCAGCTGCACAATGAGCAGCTCTCCATACTTGTCGATCACGACGCCGGGCAGTGCGTCGCCTTCGCTGAAGCACAATCGCATTGCATCGTTCTGTGATGGATCGGTTGGCATCATCTCGCGGCGGCGCTGTATGGACGCGCGCAGCCGGTCCGAAAGCAGCGCCAGCCACTGCTCGTGCTTCAGAATGTCTGTCGATACCAGCCGCAGAGCAATTTGCGAAGCAGCCGAATAGAGCGCCGTACCCAAGGGAATGCCGCGGCCGTCGACCACGGTAACAAGAGGCTGATTCGCCGCGTCGAGTTGCTCGATATCAGACGCGTACACCCAGACGTGCCCGGCGCGGACTCTGTCTGCAGCACGGCGCGAGATGACAGCTCCAGGCCCTTTGAGCTTGAAGGACGAAGCTGGCTCGCGATCATCGCGGCGAGGGCGTTCGGGCCGTGCTCTATCCGAACGATCTTTGAAGGTTCGCTCGGGGCGTCCTGCAGATGAGCGCGGAGCGTCGCTTGATGCCTGGGGCCTTGGACGATCCTTGCGCTCAAAGGGCGGCCGCGAACTGTCCGCCGATTTACGCGCGATCGGCTTTCGATCCTGCAAGGCACGAAACGAGCTGTCGAGGGGAGGACGCCGTTCCGGGCTGCGCTTCTTGAACGATTCGCCGGAGCGAGATGGGGTCTCTTCGACCGGACGGGGCTTTACACCCGGACGTGATGCGTAAGGATTGGTCGGACGATCGATTGTCTTGGCGCGTGGTCCACGCGGAACATCACTGCGACCTGTTTTCCTGGAGGTATGGCTGGAACTCTCGCGCTCACGGCTGCGCGGCTTTTTATCATTCGGCATGCCTCCAGTCTTTCACACGGCACGCTCAGCGATGCCGCCGCCCGCTACTTGCCCGGGGACTTCGTCCTGGTCGTTGCATCGACGGTGTACAACTGGCAGCCGCTGATCTGCTGCTTGAAGTGAAAGTATGGGTGAAAGAAAAGTGCAGCCCGTGCGTCGCCTGATCCTTCCGCGAGTTCGGTGAGCCATATGCCATCGGACTGTGGTGCCTGCCGCACGTGCAGCAGAAATCCTTTGTGAAGGTCGCCCACCAGACCGCCGGCAATTTTC
>CAZZUX010000060.1:0-23415 GCA_964657395.1 uncultured Ktedonobacteraceae bacterium | reverse complement strand
TCTTTGACAAGGTCCGCAATCCTTACACGATGCAGTGGAACCTCAGCATGCAGTATCAGCTGCCGGCGCGCCTTAAGGCTGAGGTAGCCTACCTTGGCAATCGCGGTCTGTTCCTCATCAACGGCGATCCAGGTGTGCCCTTCGATCAACTGCCGACAGCCGATCTAGCGTTGGGCTCGCAGCTTCTCAACCAGGTGCCGAACCCGTTCTATGGCGTCATCACTACGCTTGGCTCACCTCTCAGCCAGAAAACAATCCAGCTTGGCCAGCTGCTCCGCCGTTATCCGCAATACAACGGCGTATCCAGCTTTCGCAAGCCGGACGCCGACTCTATCTATCATGCGTTCACTTTGCGTCTTGATCGCGAATTCTCGCAGGGTTTGATGTTTACCATCGCCTTCACCGGAGGCAAGGCGATTGATAATGCGGCCTCGTCTGTGAATTATCTCGGACCGGCAGCACAGACCTATGCAGACCAGTACAATCCGCGGGCTGAGCGCGGCTTGTCGGCATATGACGTTGCCCGGCAACTCACATCCAGTATTGTGTATGAGCTTCCGTATGGCCATGGGAAGATGTTCGGCAACAACATCGCCAAGCCACTCGATCTGGTACTCGGCGGCTGGCAGGTCAACGGGATCGTGAACTATGCAACGGGCACGCCCGTCGTATTGGCAAGCGTAGATAACGGCACCACGGCTGCGTCAATCTTTACGTTTGGACAGCGTCCGGCATGGTCAGGAAAGAGTCCGAAGATTTCAAACCAGACACGAGCCCACTGGTTTGATACAACCCCGTACTCCAAGGCTGCGCCATACACCATCGGCAATGCACCGCGTGTTATTGCAAATGTGCGGACTCCTTCGTATGACAATCTGGATTTCTCCGCAGTCAAGAACAGCCGATGGGGTGCGGATAACCGCTTCAACTTCCAGTTCCGTCTGGAAATGTTTAATGCATTGAATCATCCGATCGATGGCACTCCGGATGCAAACGTCAACGACGCGAGCTTCGGTACCATCACCAGCTATGCCAACACTTCACGACAGATCCAGATCGGGTTGAAGCAATACTTCTAATCGAAACACTTCAGTTCCTCCTAGCGAGACAGATTTCCATATCTGTCTCGCTCTCTTTTCCTACCATACGATTTCACCTGATAGGCTCCGATCTCGAAGTCCGTTCACTGGTACGAGGATCCTCCATGCGTTACTTCTGCCGTGCTCTTCTGCTGGTATCTGCTCTCATTTCCTGCCATGCCGATGCGCAGATCGTGGTCTTCCAGCAGGCCGGCTTTCCAACGATTGATAATGAAGTCATCCCGCAGGAATCAATTAGCTCTGCGCTTGGTGCGCAGACTGTTTCCGCGGGCGTTGAAGAACTGATAAACGGCTCAGGGCTGAAGGGTGCGCGACTTCTGGTGCTTCCTTACGGCTCGGCCTTTCCTGCTGCCGCCTGGCCCGGCATCCAGCGCTACCTGCAAGAGGGCGGCAATCTCTTGTTGTTGGGCGGCCAGCCGATGCGCGTGCCAGTGCTGGGTAGTCACGATGGCGAGTTTAAGACTGAGGCTGCGCAGGATAGTTACAGCAGGGCGATTGATTTCCGTCACAGCTATGCTGTGCCTGAGGAAGCGGCAAACTCCGCATTTCATTGGCGTCGGGGATACACGTTTTTGCCTTCAACCCAGGTCCGGGCGACTCGCATCTTCGCGCAGGAGGGTCGGCTCGAAGGACTGGGGTACATGGATGCGAACGATGGCACGCATCTCGCAGCACCTGTGATTGTCGCTGATCATGCGGGAGGCTCAAGCATGCCGGGAAGTCGCATCGTTGCGCTCCCTTTTTCCGCAGACAAAGCCTATTGGTCGTCGAACGACGGTATCAGCTTGATCCGAACCGCCGCAGCGTACGCGCAGGCAGGCGCGACCAGCCTGCAGGTAGAACTGCAGTACAGCGCCATTCGCCCTGGTGAAATGCCCGAGATCACGCTGCGATTGAAGCAGCCGCATACAGCAAGCGTGGATGGCACCATCGACCTGCGATTGCGGCAAGGAGAGAAGGTCCTCGATCATGCACGCCTGGCTGCGTCTGATCTTCTCGATCAATCGAAGGCGCCCTTTCGTGAATCTTGGCCCGCAGGTTTGTACACAATCGATGCAACGTGGACTCCAGCTGGGAGCGAGACGCCACGGGAATATGCAGAAAACGGGTTCCAGGTAGAAGAGCTGTCTGCACTGGAGGTTGGCGCGGCGCTCCATGTCAACGGAGACTTCCTTGCGAGGGATAACAAGCCGTTTTTCCCTGTTGGCACTAATTACTTCACCACGGAAGAAAATGGCTGGGATTTCTCTGGTCCGCGTAATGCGGCCGTGTGGGAGCGCGACTTTGCGGACATGGAAAGACACAGGGTCTCATTTGTCCGGACGGGCGTATGGATGAGTCCGGCGAAATTTGTGGAACCGATTACGGGCGCAGCCAACGAGCGTTTTCTGCGGAACCTCGAAGCCTTCCTTGGCGCAGCACATCGCCACAACATTGCAGTCAATTTCACATTTTTCGCCTTCACTCCCAGGGTCAACGAAGCTCGCCGCTCTTCCAACGACAATTCGGAAGCAGGCACGCCACCCAACCCGTACCTTGATCCGGCTACTGTGAATGCCGAGAAGCAGTACATCGTTTCCGTCGTTGAGCGCTTCAGGCATGTGCCATGGCTGAGCTACGATCTGATCAACGAGCCATCTTTTTCCAACCCCAGGAACATATTTCACGGCAATATCCCGAATGGCGATCCTGTTGAGATGAGTATGTGGCACGCTTGGCTGGAAAAGCGTTATGGCCATCTGTCGGCGCTTGCTGATGCATGGCGTGTAACCGAGTCGGAACTTGGTGACTGGCACTCGATACCGCTGCCACATCAGAGTGACCTCGTTTATGAGCGTTATGGTAATCAGCAACTGACCCGTGCGGTCGATTACAACCTTTTTGCTCAGGATATGTTCAGCGGCTGGGTGCGTGAACTGGTAAGCGCCATCCGCCAGACTGGAAGTGAGCAACTCATCAATATAGGTCAGGATGAAGGTGGAGTTACGAATCGTGTTCTCAACCAGTTCTACGCCACTGCCGGAGTGTCATTCACAACCAATCACACGTACTGGCAAGACGACGCGTTGCTGTGGGACTCGGTCGTAGCTAAACGACCGGGCATGCCGAACATTACCGGAGAGACCGGCTACCAGCCTGCATGGAACCCTGACGGACAGTGGCGTTATGACGAGCTGACCGGAGCTGCCATTGAAGAACGCAAACTGGCACTGGGATTTGCTGCTGGTTCATCAGGAGCCATGCAGTGGGACTGGGCCCGCGAAGTCGACTTCGGTATGCAGCGAAGCGACGGCTCCGCGAAAGTCTGGCAGAGCATGATGCGCGGGCTGGGCACCTTCGCACAAGAAGCTGAGTCCTACGCCACCGGAATGACTCCTCCGGAGATCGCGATCATCCTCCCGCAGTCTCTACAGATGTCCACTATGAACACTCAGGCGCTTGCCGCTCAACAAGCGTCTGTCCGCACACTTTATTACTACAACCGTGTGGAAGCGTATGCAGTCGGCGAGTTCCAGACTGACACTCTCGGAACGCCGAAGTTAATCATTCTTCCATCGCCGTATGGCCTGTCGAACCAGGCGTGGAATGCCATCGAACAGCGGGTCCGCAATGGCGCCGTTCTGCTTGCTTCTGGTCCATTCGATGCGGATGAACATCTGCATCCTGCTGGTCGTCTGCGCGCTCTGGGAATTGATGCAACACTTGAGCCTCTTCAACTCCGCGATGAGGTACTGCACACACCGGATGCAGACACTCCATTGCAGTACGCAGGCATGACAACTACGCTACTTGATCTCGACAGGTTGCAGGGCGGTAAGAACTGGCAGGAGGTGACGCTGGGTAAAGGGAAGATCCTGTTCTCTACGCTGCCACTGGAGATGAACACGGATCTGGCTTCCATCGCGAAGGTCTACGCTTATGCGATCAAGGCAGCTGAAATACATCCCCGATATGAAACCAACGTCACAGATCATGGCATCCTTATCTGCCCCACTGTTCTTCCGCATGCAACGCTGTACGTACTGACTTCCGAAACTGAAAGTACCAATGTGGATTTCCAGGACGCGCGGAGTGGTAGAACTTTTTCGGGTCGCCTGGAAGCAGGTCGCGCTGCATTGCTGATGGTCAGTGAACGTGGGGAGCTGGTCGCGAATTATAACTGGAAGCGCAGCCAGTGATCTGCATGTTTTTGAAAAAGCGCGCTTCTTAGAAGTTGGAGGGATTTCTGAATTGCTCGCTCGCAAAGCAAGAATGCGCGATGTAGCGAAGATGGCCGGGGTGGGTACGATGACGGTATCCCGCGTGCTGAACTCGAGCGCCCAGGTGTCTGATGAGACCAAGGAGCGCGTCTACTCGGCGATCAAGCAGCTCAACTATAAGCCCAACCTTATTGCGCGCTCGCTGCGCCAGGCGCGATCTAATTCCGTCGGCCTCATCGTTCCGAATTTTTACGATCCATTCTTTGCCACCTGTGCGCATGCCTTCAGCCTGGTAGCCAAGAAACACCATTACTCGGTCAGCGTTACCACTAGTGACGAGGACGCTGCTATAGAGTTTACGGAAGCCAACTTGATGGTGCTGAACCATGTGGAAGGCCTCGCCGTGATCCCGGCAGCCAGCGGACGCTCCAGTCTGAACCGTGCTGAATTCGCAGCCACACCGATCGTCACCCTTGATCGTCCACTCGCGGGGCATAAGTTCAACAGCGTCCTGGTTGAAAATCAGCAGGGCGCTCAGATCGCTGTCGAACACCTGATCGCACACGGCCACATGCGCATTGCCTACCTGGGTCTTTCAGATAGGCTCTACACGCTGGACGCGCGATATGGTGGCTACAAAAAAGCGATGTTGAAGGCAGGCCTTGAGCCAAGTCATCATTTCACCTGTGTCTCGGAAGCAGAGACGCTGACGATCCTGAAAGCTCAACTTTGCGGGCCTGCGCCGGTTACTGCGTTCTTCATGGGCAACAACCTGGTGATGCGCCACGCGCTGCATGCATTCTCTAGGCTCGGCGTCCACATTCCAAAGGATGCAGCCATCAGCGGCTTCGACGATTTCGAGATGGCCGACATCTTCAAGCCCGGCATCACCGTTGTCCAGCAGCCAGCCCAGGAAGTGGGTCGCATCGCTGCCGAGCTACTCTTCACCCGCATTCTTGCAAGAGATGTAGCCGCTCCAGGAAGACGCATCGTGCTCCCGGTCGAACATATCATCCGCCAATCCTGCGGCTGCGATCAGGGATAAAGCGAATGGACAAACAAGCACTGAGGTTATTGAAAGCGTTGAGTTTCTGCTTATCGAGCCTGATGCCTAACCCGCTCGTCTCTAAGACATTTACGATCGTTCCGCAGCGGGAACTTACGCTTGCAGACAGCTTGGTCCACCTGATCTTTGTAAGACGGCAGAAGCGACACACCCTTCGCAAACAACTGATCGCCAAGCATTGAGTGAAGGGCCTGCTGACGTGGACCTACGCATTCGCTGGGAACTGAATTGTTTAGCTAAGTGACAGCACCCATCGTTCGTAAACTTCTGCCCGCGCTTAGAATTCAAGGTGCCGGACACATGAAGAGAGTCCTGCCATGTCCACCCTCCTGGTCAAGGAGACCGCTTTCAGCAATCAGTTCGCACTCGTCTGACAACCACAGACAGCTTAGGCAAGTACAATGCCGAGGCGGAACATTTCATCTTCTGCGGAGGCTAAGTCATACGTTGTAGGAAGTCCTTGCTCGCGCCATGCATTCAATCCTCCTGCAAGCAACTCGATGTGTCGTACACCATGCTTCTTTAACTCCAAGGCTATTCGAGTGCTTCTGAAGTGATCGGGAGAAGCGCAGTAAAGCACTACACTCAAATCCGAAGGAAACTGGATGCGTTGCGCCCCGCGAACTTTTTTTGGATCCAAGCGAACAGAGGTCGGAATGCCTTCTATACCTTGGGTCCCCTCCTCATAACTGAGAAGATCAATGATAAGAAGCTTTTCACCTCTCCTAATTTTCTGTAGTAGACGGTCCGGCTGAATACTGTGCAGATGAAGGCTTCGACTTACTTGGATGAACTTAAAAGCGTGCCATATCGTATAGATTACGATTGGGAGGCCGAGTGCCACCGCCAGCACGCCGCTGAAACGGCTCACTTCAACAGCAATGCCGTTAAGCTGACGACTGAAGAGCAGCCCAACTCCGGCGTAGACGGCTGCCCATATGGCAGATCCCGCGCAATCGTAAACCAAAAAACGAGAAATGGTGCTTCCGGACATACCGGCTAAAGGCGGAGCGACTGTGTCAATGCCAGGGATAAACTTGGCAAGAATAAGGCAGCGAAGGCCATGTTTGTCGAAGATACGTTTAGTTTTACGAATCTGCTCATTCGGATCGGAGGAAAAAGCTGCGAGCAGACGAAGTACGCGGCCACCATACTTCCTTCCAATGAAGAACCAGGCCGTGTCACCCAACAGGCAAGCTCCAACAGCGAGAGCTAAAACGATTGGGAAACTGAGCCGTCCGGTGTGACAGAGTGCGCCGCCCGCTAGCATAAACAAGATCCCCGGAATCGGCACCGATAGCTGATTTGCAAGAACCGCGAAGAAGAGCACGGGATATGTCGTGAGAAGAAGATAGTGATTCATAAGTCGGACATCCTCTTTAGGCTATCGATCGCTGAGTACGCTCAGTGCAATCGCTAGCTCGCCGATCTGCCGGTGGACATTTTGCGTATTTTCTTAGAGACTGCTTTTGCTACTGAAGTGGCGACTCCCAAGCTCGCGGTATCCATGCGCTTGCTGTTAGTCATGTCAGTGGAAAGAAGGCTGTGGCCATCGTAGGCGGTGAGTTCAATGTGTACCGACACTGAAGTCTTTCCCACGAACATTCCGAGCGGTCCAGTCTCGGCGCGGAGCGCTTGGCTACCCTTCACGAAATCGGTCACGGTAATCCTCAGCTTCATCGCCGGGCAACTTAATCCCTCAAGACTTCCCGCGCGAAAATATGAATAGGGAGTGTCGCGATCGCGCAGCTGGTCCACGATACCTTCGTAGAGCAAGACACGATACTCCGCTGGCAACTCCACGGCGCTAGCCTCGATGGGTTCAATTACAACTGAGTTGGAAGCTCGGGGACCTGCCTCGCACGATTGAAGGGACCTAGACGTGTATGCCGACAGTTGGCGTGAGATACGACCATTTAGTGTTTGTGCGGAAGCGCTAGGCACATAAAAAACGGCCCCGTGGTATCCACCCGTCAGGTCCAGGTATTCAATCGTTAGAAGATCGACTGACTTTTGGGTCACGGTTGCCACGGCAAGCCCTCCCCCATAGGGAATAACCGCCCGCGCAATTTGTCCGGTCTTGCCGCCCGTTTCAACCCTTACGACGCCTGAAGAAGTACTCGTGATTCGGGTGAAGGGGATCTCTGTCTTGAAATGGGAGTTAGTAAACGATAGTCCGGTAGCGGTCAAGGTAAGTTGGCCCTTCGTATTCGGCTTCGCGTCTGAAAGTCCTGCAATCTGAGTCGCTTCATACGCTGTTTGTCCCAACGTGCTCCCCGGTATTTCAGACTGTGCGAGTGTGGTCATGCTCGGCATAAGGGGAAGGGCTATTGCGAAAAGAGTGGCGCGTGGCCAGTGAAACTTCAATGGTTGAATCCTTCCTTGGTGCGGGAACTCTGGTTGGACAGAAGCCTTGCTGCCTTAGCTGGAAAGTCATCTTCTTAGGGGCTGAAGTGCTCGTAGATACGAAACGGTACAGTACTATGATGAACCAAGACCAGAGATGATTCAGGAATGCAGCTTTTGCATCTCGATTCTTTGACAGGTGAGGCTGGAGCTACGGCAAGGAATCTCGGTCGCTCGTGTCCATGATCTTTTCTGCAAGCCTGCGCTCAGATCCCGACGTTGATCACTGCTTTGCTTGAGCAAGCAGGAGGATGCAAGCGCCGTTCCAGACGTTCTTGCCAGACGACTGCGGAGGTCTTGAATTCAGAGAAACGACACCGATGTTGTTTGAGTGCAAATGGAAGCGTTGTTTGAGATAGTGCTCGATCAGAAGTGCGCGTTTGCTGGATAGCGTGATCTGCGTGGACGCGTCATCGGCACTCGAATACCCTTCGACGATGATTGGCTGCATGACAATTACATCCTTCAAACTTCCAATGATCTGGTCGACCTGCTGCCTGCCTGCGTCCGACAATATGTCATGCCCTCCCGCGTCGACACTGAAAGCTTCAGCTCCGTCAATCCAAAAGCGTTGGTTGCGGGGATCTTGGAAGTAAGCGTTGCTACGATAGCTGTCCGGGGTCAAGTCGCTCAAGCTATAGAAGCCCCTTTTCTTGAAGAAGCCGCGGAAGAGGAACCCGTGCTTAAGCGCCTCGGTATCGTCTGCGAGGTTCGCTGTGGTGAGGTTGACGTTCGATAGTGTGTCGCGTATGTTATCCGCCGCGCTTACGCCGGAGCTGTCGGCTGCAAGCGCATCCGTGACCGTGGTGCTCACGGTGTGGGCGACCTGGTTGATCTGCTGCGAGGCATAGCGCGCGTTGACGATGGTGTCGTCGATCTTCGCCGGCAGGTTGCGCGACTGAACGTCTGTCATCAATTGCTGCGCCTGAACAGACACCTGGGTGAGATTGGTGCTTGCCTGCTGCACATTCGCGACAGCCTGCTTTACCTGGCCTGCTGTTTGTCGGTCGCTGAGCAGCATGCCAATCGTTCCCTTGCCGCTGCGCACCTGGGTCACCATCCCATTGGTGTTGTTCACGGTGGTGGTGACAGCATCGAGCGCTCCGTCAAGCCTGCCGCGAACGTCGCCGATTGTGCTGTCCACCCGATCGACTGTACTCGATACCTTCTCGAGAATCGCTGAGAGTTCAACCGGCTCCTTGTTCGGCAAGGTAGAACCGCCTGCTGCCTCGGGCGATGAGTCCGTCCCGGCGTGGATCATCAGAAATTTGTCACCGACCAGGCCATCGGACTCGACACTGACAAGCGAATCCTGGCGGATGATCGAATGGATCTTCTGCTCGACTTCCAGCTTAACGCGAAACTTGGCCGCTGGGCTAGGCGGAAGCTCAATCGCCCTGACCTCCCCCGCGTCGAGGCCGCTGACCCGAACCTTCGAGCCGGGAGCAATGCCGGTGACCGTCGCCATCTCGACATAAAGCTCTTCGTGTTTGTTGAACGCCTGACTGCGATTGCCAATCATGAAAAGAACGGTCGTCAACAGGATGAGTCCGGCCAGGATGAATGCACCTAAGACAGCAAAATTCATTTTCATGATTGGGACTCCGAGATCAATTCACGAACTAGATCGTTGTCACTGTGGTCAAGTTCGTCGATGGTGCCAAACCCGACGATGCTCCCCTGGTCGAGGACAGCTACTTTGTCCGCCAGTCTTCGCGCACCACGCACGTCGTGGGTCACGATGATCATGGTGGTATTGCGTTCCTTATTGAATTTCATCAAGAGATCGTCAATCTCCGATGCAGTGATGCGGTCAAGACCACTACTGGGTTCGTCGACGAGCAGAAGCTTCGGCTTAAGAACGAGAGCCCTCGCGAGGGCCGCCCGCTTCTTCATGCCGCCGGAGAGCTCTCCGGGCATTTTGTTCATATCGCTTTCGAGGCCGACCTGGCGCAGCATCTCTCTTACTTCGGCCTGGATCTGTTGTTGCGACTTGTGCTTCTTGTCGAATCGGTGCACGGGAAGCGCAAGATTGTCGCCTACAGTGAAAGAGTCGAAGAGGGCGGCGCTTTGGAAGAGGAAACCAACATCCCGGCGAATCTTCAAGAGGCCTTGACCCTCGAGCTGGCTCATGTTTTCAGCTCCGATGAAGACCGATCCGTTGTCTGGTTTGAGCAAGCCGATTGTGAGCTTAAGTGTGACGCTTTTGCCCGTGCCGCTGCGGCCAAGGATACAGAGCACTTCGCCCTCGTCAACCATGAAAGACACATTGTCAAGTACTTTCCTTTTTCCGAAGCTCTTAGATACTTGCTTAAATTCAACCACCGGCCGGTTGCTCATAGTGCCGACCCCGGGAAAATGAAGTAGATGATCTTGACCAGCAATACATCCGAAACAATGATCAGCAGCGAAGAAAGCACGACGCTGTTGGTTGCCGCCTTGCGAACGCCGGCAGAGCCTTGGTCAATTGTGTAGCCGAAGAAGGCAGAAACACTGCCGATGATGAAGCCGAATACACAGGTTTTCAGTGTGGGTGGTAAGACGTTTGACCAAGAGAGACCTGCGAAGGCGCGATTACTATAGAGCGCGATGGACATATGTGTGCTCAATCGCTCAGCGATAAAGCCGCCGAGTAAGCTGCTGAAGTCCATGAAAAGTGTGAGCAGAGGCAGGGCGATAATGCATCCTATTACGCGGGTGACGACCAGCATCCTGAACGAGTCGAGGGACATCGCCTCGATGGCGTCGATCTGCTCGCTGGCGCGAAGGTTTGCAAGTTCAGCCCCGATACCTGAGCCTACGCGGCCTGCGATGAGGAGTGCTGTTACTAAGGGACCTAGTTCTATGAAGAACGAGGCCGCCTGCAAGGTAGGGCTAAGTGCGGCTGCGCCGAATTGGACGAGCGTGTCATGTGTGTGCAGGGTAAGCACGATGCCGAGTGCCACACCCGCAGCGCAGATGAGTGGCACGGAACGTGCGCCGATCTGCTCTACTTGACGCAGCAGTTCGGCCCACTCGTAGGGAGGCGCAAAGGCAGAGGCAATAGCTCGGAGACCGAAGTAGACGATCTCGCCGACATTGGAGAGCAACCGATTAATTTTCGTCATTGCCGCCTACCCATCCTCACGGTTTGCTTCAGTTCTTGTCACAGGCTGCATGTGTAAAAATGTCTTCGGCGAGCATGAATTGAAGAAGCAGGAAGTGTTCGATACCGGCGCTTTCAATTGAGACTTACTTTCGGCTCCGCGGACATACCTGGACGAACTCTGTTCAGATCTTGTTGTCCCTTTTCAAGGCGTATGCGAACTGGTAAGCGCTGGATGACCTTCACATAGTTGCCGGTGGCATTTTCTGCAGGAAGTACGCTAGCACGGTCGCCAGTAGACGCAGGCATGGCTTCAACTGTCCCCTTAAAAGACTCGCCCAATGCATCGATCTTGACGCTGGCATGCTGGCCTGGATGCATCTTGCGTAGCTGCGTTTCCTTGAAGTTTGCGGTGACCCACGGGGCATCCACTTGAGCGACAACGAGCAATTGTGTTCCGGCTCCAATGCGCGCCCCTATCTCTGCGCTTCGTTGCATCACGATGCCGCTTACCGGTGCAACGACGTGGCAATAAGCGACGTTTAGGCGAGCCTGATCCAGTTGAGCCTTATAAGAGTTGACGCTAGCTTTGCGGCTGGCCATATTCGCTTCGCGAATAACAAGCTGCCTGGGCGCGTTAACCGAAGTCTGCGTGAACTTAGATCGTTGCTGTGCCAACTGTGCCCGGCGCTGGTCGATTACTTTCTGCGCGGATGCCGCAGCGGCAGTCGCAGAGTTTACGTTTGCCAATTGTGATTTCGCATTGGCAAGATATTGGTCATAATCGGAACTAGCAATCTCCTGCTTATCGAGCAGTTCTTTATAGCGCACAAGGTCAGCCTGGCTTTTGTTGTTGTTGGCCTCAGCCTGACTCAACTTGGCGACAGAGCTTTCATAATCGCTCATCGCTGCAGCCAGGGACGCATCTGCGTTTCGAACTTCCTCCTGCTGCGAGTTGATGTCGTTCGAGTTGGAGGTCTGCGTGATTGGCACGTTGGGGCTTTCCGCGCGCAGTTGAGCAACGGCCTGGTCGTAGTCAGCCTGTGCCTGCGCCAGTTTTACTTCGAAATCACTAGTATCTAGATCGACTACCGTCTGGCCAGCCTGTATGGACTGATTGTCTTCCACGTAGACAGTCCTGACGGTTCCTTCCACACGGGCGGCAATGGGGTTGAGATGGGCGTCGGCCTGGGCATCATCTGTAGACTCGTAGTTCCGGGAGTAAAGCCACCACATGATACAAACGGCGACGAGCAGTACCCCGATGAAGCTGGTAAGGATGATGCCGCGACGGCGTTTTGCCGGGTCGATCGGCGCTTTCCTTTCTTCCGCCTGATCAGCTTGCTCCGATAGCCTGGTTTCCTGCTCCTGGTCTTTTACGTATTGGGTTGACATGGTCATGATCCTTTCGAAACAGCTAGTTGAGTAGGGTCGAAACAGAGGTCTCAGCGTGGCCCATGGCACGTGCAAGGTTGATCTTTCCTATGTTCAGAGAAAAGAGGCTATTGATGTAATCGAGCTCCGCGGATGCCAGCGTCTCCTGCGACTGCACGACTTCTACGGAGGTGGTAACGCCGGTAGAGAATCGATCCTGCGATTGTTTGAGAGTGCTGAGAGCCAGCTGGCGATTGTCCTCCGCAACCGCAACCTGTTCTGCCGCGACGCCGAGGTCAAGTAGTGCAGTCCGAACGTCGTTCTCAACGACACCCTGCTGATCGGCAAGTTCCGCTTTCCGCTGATCAACGGATGCGCTCGCCTGCTGCACGTCTGACTTTGCTCGACCCCCTTGCCAGATTGGGATGGTCACCGTTGCACTGGCCTGGAAGACACCGGAGCCTTTGTTGGGATTGATGCCTTGCACTCCAAAGTCGCCATTGACGCTGAAGGACGGCAGATATTCTGCCTTTGAAGCGCGCAGCGACTCCTGTGCTGCTTTCATCTGGAGGCTTGCAGCCTTCAGGTCGGCCCGGCTGGCCAAGCCATCATGAACAGCGCCGTTTGAATCGGGCAGAGTTGGAACGCTTGTAGGTAAGGTCTGTTCGATCAAAAGAGGGTGGCCCAACGGAAGACCGATTAAGCGCTCCAAAGCCATTTGCTCTTTCTCGAGCTGAGTCCGCTCTGAACGGAGACGTTGCTGCTGCGACTGCAACTCAACCAGGCTGCGCGTAGCATCGATTCGCGCTTTCGTTCCAGCATCGAACTGATCCTTAGCCTGTTTGTAGCTCACCTCTGAGTACTGGACCTGTGTAGCCTGCGAAGCTACCAGCGCCTGGGTTGCGAGCACGCGCAAATACGATCCGCTAACCGCCAGGATTATCAATTCGCGAGCATCTTTGGCGCTCAACTGTGCAGCGTCGCGAGCAGCGCTGGCGGATCGCAGATTGTGGAACGAAGTGAGACTTAGCTGTTCGCTCAGATTGGCTTCTGCGCTGTAGTAGTGGTAGGGACCGACGGTGGTTGGGAGCGCGATACCAGCCCCCAGAACGCCGCTGCTAAGGCCCTGAGTCTGGAGATCGGTCTTCGCGCCCGACTCGGAAATGGTGGCGTAGATGTTCGGCAGCAGCTGACTAAGCGCGCTTAGTCGCAGACCGCGTTGCTGACGAGCAGAAGCAGCAGAGTCGAGCCCTCCTAGGTTGTACTGCAGGCCGCGCTTGATGGCATCTGCGAGCACCAAAGAAATGGGCATATCACCACTTGCTGGTTCTGCCACACTGCCTTGGTAAGCTCCCTGCACCGTAATAGTAGTGTTGGTGGTATTCACGCTTGAGCTCGTACTTCCGGATGCAGTCTGCTGCGCGACAACGGAAGAACCGCCCTGCGCACGCCCGGAGAGCTGTACCTGCTGCGCTTGTGGAGCTTGAGCGGAGGAGGCGGCCTGGGACCATGCTAGGGGCGCGCTGCCGAGTGCTAGTACAACAGCAACCACTCCGATCTGCCGGTATGAGAAATTAATTTCCATTTAAACTCCTTAATGCATGACAATTTTGCCGCCCACGTTCTTCTTCATGAGGAAGGCGATGGGCGCCATGGCGAGACTGGCGACGGCGAAATACAGGATGATGTCGAGATAGGAAAGAACGCTTGCCTGCTGCTGGACTCGTTGATAGATCTGCGCCAGTGCCTGATGGCTGCCATGCAGCTCTGTCAGCTTGGCGAGCTGCTTATTGAAGAAGATATTGTCTTTCGCTGTGTGCGCTACCAGAACATGCTGGTGGAGCTGCTGATGTCGTGCAAGTACGGTTGTGAAAAAGGCTGTGCCGCACGATCCGCCGATGTTGCGCGCCAGATTCGTCATGCCGGAAACATCGTTGCTCTTGTTCTGCGCAATGCCGACATACGACATCGTGGTGATGGGGACAAACAGGAAGCCAAGTCCGAGGGATTGAAAAAAGCGGACCTCGGCAGCGTGACCCATGTTCATCTGCAGGTTGATACCACTCATGTAGAAAAGACCGGCAGCCGTGATGAAGAAGCCGAAGGCAATAAGCTTGCGTGGATCGACCTGTGCAGCGAGGTAGCCCACCAGCGGCATGCAGAGGAGAGTCGCCAGGCCACCAGAAGAGAGCGTGATGCCAGCCTGCTCTGCCGAATATCCCATGAGGTTCTGGAGTAATTGCGGAAGAAGGGTGTTCACGCCGTATAGTGCGGCGCCGAGTACGAACATCATGACCACAGAGACAGTAAAGGTACGGTTGCAGAAAAGTTCCAGGTCGAGGATCGGTCTCTGTTTTTTACGCGCCAGCCTGAGCTCGTAAAAAATGACGGCAACCATGCAGACGACGAAGACTAGAGAGAACGTCGTGATGAAATTCGAGCCAAACCAGTCATCCTGCTGCCCCTTGTCAAGCACAACCTCGAGACTGCCGAAGGTGAGCGCAAGCAGGCTGAATCCTATATAGTCGAGGCGAAACTTGCCGCTGCGCGCTTCTTTTACTTCTTTCTGAAGGTTTGGCGGGTCTTCAACAAGGCGGTGAGTGAGGTAGAGCGAAAGGAGGACAATCGGAATGTTGATGAAGAAGATCCATCGCCAGCTGAAGTTATCTGTGATCCAGCCGCCGACGGTTGGACCCAATGTTGGAGCCATGACCACGGCAATGCCATAAAGCGCAAACGCTTGGCTTCGCTTTTTCGGCTCGAAAGTGTCTGCCAGGATGGACTGTTCCGACGGCCCTAGACCTCCGCCCCCAACGCCTTGGAGAACGCGGAAGAACAATAGAAGCGGCAGAGAGGGAGCTAGACCGCATAGCAAGGAGCTGAGCCCGAATAGCGCCACACACATCATGTAGAAGCGCTTACGTCCGATGAGTGTAGACATGTACGCAGCTACCGGTAGGACGACGGCGTTCGAAACAAGGTAGGACGTGAGAACCCAGGTGGACTCATCCTGACTCGCGCCGAAGGTTCCGGCGATGTGCGGCAACGCAACGTTTGCCACGGAACTATCAAGCACTTCCATGAATGTGGCCATGCTGACAGTGATGGCGATAAGCCACGGGTTGTGTCTCGGTACCCAGCGTTGCGTATCCAAAGTCGCCAGCCTCCAGTTCTTGTTAGTACTGTACTGTATAGTTTAGATACAGGATCTGAAATACAGATGCAACTTCTTGAGGTATTTTTGTGAAAGGTTGCGAGATGCCGATTAAAAAAACTATGAAGTTGGTCCTGCCGAGGTCAGCACAAGAAGAGCGTCTTCTTACGGCTGCGACAGAGGTTTTTCTTGAAAAAGGGTTCTCTGCAACGTCAATTGACGAAATTGCCGCGTCGGCAAGAGCCTCCAAGATCACCTTTTACAATCATTTCGGAAATAAAGATGAGCTATTTGAGACAGTGGTGATTCGCCTGAATGATCGCATCAACGCCGGCTTTGCAGCTGCCCTCGAAGGGGACATCTCTGTCGAGCGAGGGCTCTTGTCATTTGCTCGTCAGATGATGACAGTCTTGTACTCGGGGGAAGCAGTCCGGTTGCTGCGCGTCTTGCACTCTGAATCCGGACGCTTTCCCCACCTGGGCCAGACCTTCGAGAAAGCCGGGCCTGAGCGTGGCCGAGCATTACTGACGAGCTTCCTTCAGAAGAAAATGGACGATGGCGAACTCCGTAAAGCGGAAGCGGACCTTGCGGCGGAGCAATTTATGCATCTTTCATTAGGTGAACTTTCGCGGCGCTTATTGCTTGGCTTAGCGACACCGAAAAAAGAGCAGATCGAAAGAAGGCTCAAGTCAGCGGTCGATGTTTTCCAACGCGCTTACAAATCTTGAATAAGAAAGGATCCCGTCGAGCAGCCAACGAAACTCACTGACATACCGCAGCCGATGTTGCTGGCTTTCCTCAAAAGGCCGAAAGCTCTAGTCTCCGTACATTGAGCGGTGGCTAGCGCGGCCGGAGCGACAAACCGAATAACGATCCCGTGGTCGGGGATTTCTCTAATGGCTTTGATCGATCAGACTGCGAACAAGGAAGACGATCGCAGTCGCGTAAACCAGGAGTAACGCCAACTGTACGATCGCTTGCGGACTTGTCATGGTCATGCGGACAACCTGTTTCATGCTTCTCCTAACACCGAATGTTTGTTAGCAAAATGCTCCTTCTTTCCGTTTATCCATCGGATC
Source organism: uncultured Ktedonobacteraceae bacterium (assembly GCA_964657395.1). Classification (GTDB taxonomy): domain Bacteria; phylum Acidobacteriota; class Terriglobia; order Terriglobales; family Acidobacteriaceae. The sequence continues at coordinate 6,951 of CAZZUX010000060.1, read as the reverse complement.
GATGCCGGTGGCGAGAAGACGCCGTCCTTCAGCATGACGCTCCTGAGTTTGAGCCAGCGGAACATCGGGATATTGCCCGAGCGCCATTGTCTTGCCTTTGCACCCGTATCGGTAATCCCACCGCCAGGACTTTCCGCCGGCCGCCGAGACATAAAGATACAGGCCAGCGCCATCCGTGAGCTTGTACGCTCGCTCCTGGGGCTTCGCGGTCCGAACCGTGAGGTCTTTCAGGGTCACCTGTGGCCTCAGAGAAAATACCCGCACTTTTCAAGCGTTCATACCCGCATACATACCCGCATTGCGGTCGGCTGTCGTTGGTGCGCGTTGGACGATAATAGAACAAAAGCCCAGCATTTGCCGGGCTTTTTGATGTTTTCTGGATTGTCTTGGACGGTTTAGGACGGGTCTGTGGCGGAGAGAGAGGGATTCGAACCCCCGATACCCGTAAAGGTATGGCTGATTTCGAGTCAGCTGCATTCAACCGGGCTCTGCCATCTCTCCGCTTTGTTTAGCAACAATTTACAGCCGGCGTTGTACCCTTGAACAGGTCAAGAGCCGCCACAACGAGTTTACTGGCAAAGTCATGATGCAAGCAATCCCAACTGCAGTTGTTTGGAATGCCTATCGCGCGAGATCTATGCCTTGAAGTCTTCGATGGAGGGACCCCAAGCTTGACCGTTGTTCGGCTGTGGCCTGCTGATCTCGCAAGCTAGGAAAGCTCGTGCCGCAATCATGACCATGCGTTCAGCCTTACCGATCTCTCGCTGATCCGAGACGGTCAATAGCGAGAGCTACGAAGCAATCCGTTGTGGAGGCACAACAGTGTCAATCAGTCCGGTCGCCACGTCATACACCAGTCCCAATAGAGCCCAGTCTCCCGGTAGCTGGGGTACTGCTCGGAGGATCGCAACGTCCACCGCTACTGCCGCTCGAGGGTCAAGGATCGCCTTCGAACGGAGCGCCGGTTCGTTCACCTGAAAGTAATCTTTCAGCATCGCAGACTCGTGCGCCAGGCGAGTGATGCCACAATCCGTGTGTTGCATCACGATGATGTTGAACTCCCCTCCGCCGCCCGGAACCACGCCGGCGATCTGTCCTATACGGCTAAGCATGGCAAGCTGCGCCAGCAATTTCGGCGTCACACGGCCGCCGATGTTTCGCAACACGACGGCTTCCCCGGCCGTAAGTCCGAGAACGTGCACAGGATCAACGCGCATATCTGCCCAGCCAATAAAGAGCGTCTTCACAAGAAGGAGAGCGTCGGGCAGGGAAGGCTGCAGCTTTCCTGCCGCTGAGTCCCGCACCGCAATGTGCCCGCGCTCCTGATCGATCGCTACTGGAACGTTGTGCGAACCGATGCCGCAGCTCCAGCATTTCTTGGATCAATCATTGACCTTGAAGCCTTTACAAAACCGCGCAGTCTTTTGGATCTTACCTTCAGCCCGGCGGGGTTGCGACCGCACATCGAAGATTGGGAAAGGTTCGCCGCAGGTGTGCTCAGCGGGTACGTCGCGAAGCTCCAGGACTGATCATTGACGATCGACTGCAAGCCCTGCTGAACAAACTCAGACAATACCCAGGCGTCGACAAGCTGCCCGTCCTAACAAATTCCGACAGCCCGATAGTGCCGGTAACCTTCCGCCGTGGCACCGAACGCATCTCGTACTTCTCCAGGGTCAATGCCGTCGGCACACCTCAAACCGTCACAGCACAGGAACTCCGCCTGGAATGCATGTTTCCTTTGATCCGCCTGCATACCTCACCTCGCTGAGCAGAGCGAGCTTCTCCTATGGCATGGAGCCGGCGACAACCAGGACACTCCGCCATTCGAAAGAAGGTTTGCAACGTTGCAGTGCAAAAATGCTCGAGCGCAGCATCGACCCTTACCTGTATATCCAACCGACGAAGCCGCCACGCGCCGAGAGATCAACCTTGAGGTGGTCTGCCCGCGTGACACTGCCGTCATGGCGATCCCACGCATCCGGTCTATCCTTCACGTCACCAAGCTGACTCGACTTCCACGTTCCCTGGCCCAGAAAATCGAGTGGTATGTCCACGCTTGTCGCACATGCACCGCTCATGACGCCTATAAACCACTGATCGCCGGAACGGCGCGCTTCAGCCACCACCTTGCCGGGCTCGCTTCCATTCAGAACACGGGTCTCGTCCCAAATCGGAGGGATCGCAGTGAGCACGTCCTTCGCTGAGTTGGCCAGGTATTCCTCTGGATGGCCGCCGAAGCATAGAAACGCGACGTAAAAATAACCGCCTGCGCGAGTTCATGTCCCCAGGTATTGCCCTGCAATTCTTTTGGATTGAATACAGCCGGTGTGTAATCAGCTGGCCCTGCAATATAGCGAGTGAATGGCAGGGTCACGTCGTGATCCGGTGGCAGCAGCCGTTTATATCGAGTGATCTGGTACTCATGTCCGCGTATCCCTTCGCGGGTAAGAACATTCGGCCACGTGCGGTTCATACCGGTTGGCTTGTTTGCTCCATGGAAGTCGAGCAGGAGATGAACATCCGCGGCATCTTTCGCCGTGGCGTAATACCAGTTGGAAACTTGATGACTGCACGGCGGCGGAAAGTCGATCTTTATGCCGACGACTCCTGCTTCAATCGCCTTCCGAAAGAGTTCCTTCCGTGCCGTCGAATCGGTCACCTGCCGGCTGTGTACCCAGATCCATACCTTGACGTTCTTGTTCTTCGCGTAGGCGCTGGTGGACGCGACGGCGCCCCACGGATCCTTCCACTTGGACCAGCCATCGTCGATCAGGTAATACTCAAATCCAAGCTGGCTGGTCCAATCCACCCACTGCTTCTGTTCTTCCTCGCGCGGATCACCACTCGCAAGCCACTGCCAGGAAGAACGTCCGGGTTTGATCCAGTCAGCATGCGCCAGTTGAGGGTCAGGCGGAGCATTCAGATTCTGCACCAGGGTGGTATTCACCAGATCAGTCAGATTGCGGGCGATAATCGTCACTCGCCACGGCCCTACCAGCCATTTTGCGATCTTCGGCTACACTTCGCCGGTCATGCGGAAGCGACGGCGTATCGCCGCGACCTCGACCTGAACGACGCGACCGCAGAAACGACGTACAAGGTTGGTTCGGTCACGTTCCGGCGTGAAGCCTTCATCTCTTTTCCTGATCAGGTGCTCGTCGTTCGGATCACAGCCAGTCAATCGGGCCAGCTCGCGTTCACGATGGGCATTGACTCTCCGCAAACCGTCACCCATGTCGAGACCACGGCGGAGAATACGCTGCAGCTCACAGGGCAAATGCAACCGCGGCCACCTTCGCCTCGAAGCTGGACCGGGGGCTGGGACCAGCCGGGCATGCGGTTCGCCGCGGTGTTGAAGGTGCTCCCAGAAGGCGGCAATGTGCGAGCCGACAACGACCGCCTCGAAATCTCCGGCGCAAACGCAGTCACCATCCTCTTCAGCAACGCCACCAGCTTCAGGAACTACCAGGACACCAGCGGCGATGCTTTGCAAACCGCACAAGGCTATCTCCACCGTGCAGAGAAACGGTCCTACCCCGAATTAAGGCAGAGGCACTTAAAGGATTTCCGTGATCTGTTCTCCCGTGTGCACTTAAATCTGGGGGAAGACCATGCCACGGACACAACAGACCGGCGCATCAAGAACTTTGCACAGAACGAAGATCCGAGTCTGCTCGCGCTTTATTTTGAATTCGGTCGCTATCTTCTCATCTCCTCATCTCGTCCAGGCGGCTTGCCCGCCAACCTTCAGGGGATCTGGAACCAGGATCTCAGCGCTGCCTGGAGCAGCAAATTCACAACAAACATCAACCTCGAAATGAACTACTGGCAGGCGGATACAGGCGATCTGTGGGAGACGCAGGAACCCCTCTGGAACCTGATCCGCACACTGTGCGTGAGCGGAGCCAGGACCGCACAAACGAAGTACCACAGCAGCGGCTGGGTGCTTCACCACAACACCGATATTTGGGCCGCCACCGCGCCGGTCAATGACGACCTCGTAAAGGTTGTGCTGCCCTACATCGACTCCCGTTATCGTACCTTTCCAGATCGCGAACACCGCGCCATCGCCGGCCCGTCAATGGGCGGCCTGCAGACACTCAACATCGCCCTTGATCACTCAGCTGATTTTGCGTACGTAGGTGTATTCAGCTCCGGATGGTTTCCTGACTCGATGAAGGAGGAGCAGGATACGGACGTGGCGGAATATCGCGCTTCCGGCAAGCCGTTTCGCCTGTTCTGGCTGGATGTTGGAAAATACGACATCGCGCTTCAGAACAGTCGTGCCACCGTAACCGTTCTGAAAGATGCCGGAATCCATGTGGAGGATCACGAAAGCGGCGGCTTTCACGCCTGGCCCAACTGGAGAGACTATCTGGACCAGTACGCGTCCCTTATCTTCAAGTCGGCCCCCAGGGCTTCCGAGGCGGTCGGGCAAGTTGATATGAGGCATGATCAGCTTTAGAGACATCTCAGGCCAGGTAGGTAGGATTACGAACTACATCGATCCGGCTTTCTTGATAAAAGACAGCAACCTGTGAATGCTCGTCCTGTTCTATCTGCCCGATCAAGGCCTGCACGGCGCTAAACCTCTCTGCTGGCACTTCCACCTGCCGCACTGTGCACTGGCGCGCATAGTGCATCAAATTCATCTTTACGACGCGTGTCTCGCCCGAGTCCACCGGATAATTCCGGACTTTTCTATCCAGCTTCAATGAATCGCTACCAAGGATGGGCGGTCTGACCATCATCAGCAATCCCTGGCTGTGAGCATATTCCCGACAGAGATTGATCGCAGCTGCATTCCGAGCAGCAAGGCATGAAGACAATTACCGTTCGGGTAGGTGCCAGGCCTCTTACATCCTGCTTACAGAGGAACCGAAGTCAGCGGCCCATGAATGATCACGGGTAGTTTCACCAATTGAATGAAGGCTTTTTCGCACGTTCAAGGGTGCGATGCTCCGCTTGCGCCATACGCAGCAATGGCAGATCAGCGTCTGCATCCTTCCACTGCTGAAGAAAGGCTTCGTATTCCGCACGAGCACCCTCCCGGTCGCCGATCAGGTGCCGGCTCCGCGCCACTCCCAGGCGCGCCAGGGAGAGATAAGGAGAAATCGGGCAGATGGCACGCAGCTGTTCCAGACGCGCAAATTCTTTTTCGGCTTCCGCGCCGCGCCGTGCTGCCAGCAACGCCTGTGCCCGATCGTAAACAGACGCAAGCTCTGTCGCGCGCGATAGATCAAAAGGCTCTACCGGCTTTAACTGGTTCACCGCGGTTTCCGCATCTCCACGGACCCGGCTTAAACGGGATTGCGTCATGGGCAGAATCATCTTCACGAAGATCGTGTTTTGCGGCGCGGCTGACTGCACTGCCTCGGCGAGGGAGGAGGCCTGCTTCGTATCACCCGACACCGCGAGGATCAAAGCCGCAAATGCCTTCACGTTCAGCTCACCAGGGGCTATGCTAAGCGCGTGCGCCACTTCAGCGCGCGCCTCCCGCATCTTTCCAAAGTCCGCTTCGAACTGGGCCAGCTCCAATCCTTCGTCAGCGGCAGACTCCTTCAAGCCATTGCTGAGCTCAATATCCTGTGCCCGATGAATCAAGATCTGCGCTGCGTGCAGCCGTCCTGCCGCAGCTTCCACCCATGCCTCCAGAGTCAGCAGCTCGCCTTCACGGGGATTGCCTGCCGCCCACTCCAGCTGCTGATGGATCAGCGTCGCATCGCCGGTGGCAACACCGATTCGATACATGGCCATACGCGAAAGCATCGAGTCATCCAGCTTCCTGGCCGCTGCCTCGCGCCACACGCTGCGCGCTTCGTCGTAAAGGCCCAGCCGCTGATCAGCCTGCAGCACACCTGCGTAGGGAAAGGCATTGTCAGGTGCAATGCGCATCGCCTCGCGAGCCATCAATCGGGCCAGCTCCGGCTGCCCCAGTGTCTCGTAGGAGTCAGCCAGGTTATTGGGTGCGATCAGATCCTCTGGGTACAGCTGCCGCCACAACTTGTAGACCTCAACCGCCCTCTGCGCATCACCCACCGCTGAGCTGTAGTAATGGGCTGTCAAGTACAGGCGCTCCCGCTCCGTAGTGTGCATCCGCAGTTCAAACGCCTTCTGGTATACGGCGCGCGAAAGCTCCGCCTCGTTCTCATTGCCATAGATAGTTCCTAATCGGGCATAAGCCAGCGCGAACTCCGGATCAAGATCAGTCGCCAGCTTGTAATCAGCAATGGTTTCGTGGTCCTGCCCGCGCATCCGCTTCTGCTCGCCTGCGGCAAACGCCTGCAGTGCAGGGAAGGAGGAAGTCGTCGCCTGGAGAATGGGTGTGCCAAACCGCTGTATGGAACTCTCCGGTTCACCCATGCTGCGGCGCAGGCGATCGGCCGTGCCGCCGAGCGTGAAGAGCAAAGCATCCGTCGAGGGCGAGAATGCTTCTTCTTCCGCCAGGAACGCACCGCTGCAGAGCTTGGCTTCCAGCCGCAAACGCAGCCCATCCCTCATGGGCGAGACAGAACCCTGCACGATAGCCCGCGCGTGCAGAGCGTCACAGGCGCGCTCTGCCTCTTTGGGCGAGACTCGGCCGTTCCCCGAAGTGCCTTGACGTTCCAGCGTCGCTTGCACCGCCCTTGCCGAAACCAGGCTGAAGTACGGCGACTCATCCAGCTTCACCCGCAGTGCGCTCATCAGCGTGTCATTGAACACCGGGTTCCTGGTCGCATTGTCAAAGTCGGCCAGCACCACACGGTCATTGGGTTGCAGCACAGTCCGAGTGCGGGGAGGTGTGCGGAGGAAAAACAAGCTGCCGGTAATGAGGAGGACTGCTGCAGCAGCGATCCACAGCCAGGCCCGTGGCACATGTCGTTTTGCAACTGTTGCCTCGGCGGCTATCGGGGAGTTTGCCTGCTTCGGTAGTTCCTGGTGCTCTGCTTCCACCGGTGACGTTAACGG
>CAZZUX010000059.1:0-24008 GCA_964657395.1 uncultured Ktedonobacteraceae bacterium | reverse complement strand
CAATGGCGAAATCAGCACTCTGATTATTCACGCTGATCCCACATGCACCATTTGCAGTGGTCGTCGTGTTGAAGCCGGAAGAACAATTGATGACTTGAGCGCTCACCCATCCACTGGCTACCGTCAGCATGATTGCGGTAATCAACAAAGAGAAATAAGAAAGACGCTTCATACTGCTTGTTATCGGCAGTAATGTGAAGCAGTTTATAGGCTGCGTCCCGGTCGGTGGACTCTTCAGCCTGTTCCACGGTTTAAGAATATTCATGTATGCCCCTTTTATGTAATGCGTTATGAATTAGTGCTTAGAAAAAAATGACAAACAACACTTCTGCTCAGAAGCCCATACGAAGAGCTCCAACCGACGCTTAGCAATGCGTATTCCAAAGTGATTGCAGAGGCCGCGAGGATCGCGCCGCCGGCTTTCCACTCAGATCAAGAAATTGGGATTGCTTGCTCTTATGTATAAATCATTTTAAAAACTTATGAGTTAGTGTTCGTTTCGATTAACTCAAAAGTTGCACACCAACTTAGCTCGGCGAGATATCAGATCGAACTCAGTGTGGAAAATTTACGCGCAAGCATGAAGCTCATTACATTTATTCAGGAGGAGAGTGGACATCTTACGCGGTTGCGCTTGATAGACCTTGAAGCAGAAAAGCTTTGCAGTCGGCTCGGCATGGATCACTCCGTCAGCATGACGAGAGGTGGCTTGAACATGTGCACTATGAAGGTTATCCGCACCGCTGGTAGAAGTTACGCGCAAATTGCCAGGCTTGTAGCGAAGAAACTTGCGTTTGAACGCAGAATGTCAGGGAAATGGAAAGACAGAATATTTAGAGCAGAAATTGGCTCTGGCGCGTGGGAACTCAGCTTGGTGGCTATTGTGTGGTTACTGTACTCTTCCGAAATCGTGTTTAGGCCGCTTCGAGGCATGCAAACGATTAGGTTTGCAGATCACGATCTTGATGAGCTATTAAATGCTTCTTTAAGATATGCGATCGTTGGCGATGCATGGCTACATGAGTATGTCCGGCTGTCGCTTCTAGCGAAGCCAAGCCCATGCTCCTCAGGCTCTCTTTATCGACAAGAGCCCTCTCGATTGCCGATGCAAGCACTTCCGGGTTGCCTTGTTCGATGAGCCAGCCTGTTCGTTCATTCTCAACATGCGGACTCAAGCCTGGAGTGTTCGAGGCGATCACTGGAACAGCCTGAGCATTGGCATCGAAAACCACCCGCGGCTGTTCGTCCGAGAGGCTGGGAATCAGCAAAGCGTGGCAGCTCCGAACCAGCGCAAAGAACGGCGCGCCGTACGGTACTTGATCCCGTACCGACAAGCACACATTGGTGAAGCGAGCGGCCGCTTCCAGGCAGTGCCGACGCATTTCGCCTTCTCCTATGATGTCCACACCTATTTTGATACGTCGCTCGTCAAGGATCCTTAAGGCTTGCAGGAGAACGCCGACCCCTTTTGCAGTAACTAACCGACCTGCAAACAACATGCGGACAGGCTCAATACGTTTACGATCCCAGGAGACCCGAGCATCCGTCTCATTCAGAATGTCCGCCTCATTAATCCAGACTGCCGGAGTCACGTAAGCACGGCCAGGCGAACCCCGGTACAGCGCATCCCGATAGGCTGGCTGGGTGAAGAATGCCACAGCTGAGTGCCTGCATGACCAGCGTGCTGCAAACTCCTTCAAACCATCGAAGATTCTTCTCAGCAACGAATAACCGTCACTGCGCCATGAACTTTCCACAACAATCACTAATGACTTGTGGCGAAGTACGGCAAATGGATTGACGATCCAACCAAGAGGATAAGGCCACCCAATAACACTGGAATGGACAACCTCTGCCTGACCGATTGCACGCCACAGCACGAGGAGGGTCCTGGGAAGGTTCAGGAGAGCCTGCAGTGTGGATGCTTGATCAGGCAGCTCTACATATTGGAAGCGCACGCCCTGCGGAACTTCGAGTGGCACAAGGTTACTCTGATTGCCTTTGCGTATCTTAGGCGCGCACAAAGTGAAGTCACGAAGATAAGTGAGATGCTCGAGTAAGTCGATATGCCATCCCTGTTCAAGCCATATGGTCTTCTCACTATCCAAGAAGCACGGAATGAATGTCACCAGGAGATAGGGAATGTCAATGACGACCCGAGGCAGCGCTGCATCTTCTTGTTCACGATTCACAAACAGCTGACCTTTCCGGTAAGTTTCTCTTGATTGCGCTAAGTGGCCAGCATATTACCTATCGCTTGAAGCATAGATCGTGATCGAGCCACGCATCCTACAGAACAAACATGCGCCAAGAAGCCCAGCGCGAAGTCGCAACTGCCATCAACCACTGACCTCATCGTTGCATACGTTGGCGATAGGCAAGCGACTGGACTTGCCTTGACATCGGATAGTATGGGGGCGTCTTCGACAGAATGACTGACCACCTCACTTCGCTGCCGTGGTGAAGTGGGTGCGGAGATGCGAACCAGCATAACCATCCCTTAAGCCTGAGCGATTGTGCTCCGGAGATGATCGCGTAAAGCGGATCGCTCGCTTTCAAGGAAGCTTTAGCTACGGACGAAAGAGGGTCCGCAGTGAATTTGCCATCTGCCCGGATTTGCGATTCCCTGCAGATGGCCGCGGCTAAGCAGTTCAACCGCGCATTTTCTTGACGGTAGTCAGGATGATGGGCGGGCAAAGCGCGCGGATAGCGGTCTTCATAGCGCTGGGCTTCTGCTCTATCTCCCCAGGGCGACGTACAAACAGGGTTGAGTGCGCATCGCGCGTTTCTTCCTCCGGCCGTCCATTCGAGTAGTAGTACGTGGCGATTGACTTACGTGTCCGATCCGGGGGGCATCTCAGTGGGTCCGGATGGCCATGGTACGAAGTAGAAGTCGTTGAAAAGATCGCGCAGCGATTGAAGATCGGCAGAAGCTTCTGTTCCGCCTGAGTCATGTCCTTATTCCACAACTCAAAATGACCGCCGTACTCTTCTTTCCAGTCTTTATTCAGATAGACAAGTACGTTGATCCGCCGCTCCAGGTTCAGGCGGGTATGGTGATTGAAATCGGCATGAACCGCGAGCTTGCCACCGGGCTTGATCTGGTGCAGTCCTCCGCCGACGAAGTATGGATCAGGGATGACACCGTTGATGCCGGTCAGGATCTCCAGGAATTCCAGCATAGGCCGGCTGTTTAAGAAGTAGAGGACGTCCCGCACGGCCACCGGTAGTCTCTCCACGATGTCGAATGCCAGCTTCTTTTCATTAGGACTGTCGAATTCGCTCCATTTGGCCTGCTTTGGCTCGGGGAAATCGCGAAGTGCTGCCTCAGCGATATGCGCGGGCAGAAAATTGTCGAAATAGATGTGAGGAAACGGGCTTGCAGTCGCGTACTTCTCCGCATTCGCCCGGGCCAGGCTCAAGAGATTATTTGCAAATTCATCGCTCAGAAGTTCCTGCGCTCCCACACCTTCTGGGAGCCCTTGAGCGGTAGGCGAAGATAGAGTGGCCATGATTGTCAGTCCTTGTTCGAAGAGTTTATACAGTCGGGGGCCCGAAAGCTGCTGAAAAGTGGAAGTTCTACATTACTCTCAGTCGTTCCGACCTTACCTTCAGAAAAGATCGTTTCGCGGCAACGAGAAACCGGCCCAACAGCAGCCCCCGGAGGAACGCGAGGATTGACCGGACGCGCGGATACACTCATAACGACTTCAATTAAGACTCGGCAGATTTCCTCAAAGCAAGAGGCTCCTTTAGTAGCATTTCGCGGAAAGCCTCGAGCTTCTATGATTTTGAGGAAGCGGGCAGAGTGAATTTCTGATAAACAAGAGGGTTTTCCTGTAACGGAAGTTAAGGCTCACCTATATCGACAAGCAAGACGTCGCGAATTCAGCAGCCGACCGGATGAGTCTTGCCTGGCTTCTGTACGATGGAGTGGCACGTTGGAAGTGAATGGCACTTTCCGCGCGACGAGTGAGCGTGGAAGTGTGCTAGCCCGGTAATGATTTGCAGGTATGTTGAGTCTCTTTAATTCGTTGCTGCCAGGCCAGCACGCTGCGGACAAGCCCGCATGAGCGTGCTCTTCGTTCTACCGGCTTTTCTGTGTCTTCTCTTCATTTGGCAGAAGCGTGTAGACACTGCGCTGTTATCCGTTTACCTGCCTTGCCTTCTACTTGTACCCGATTCCTACGAAGTTCGGCTTCCTCATCTGCCGCCCCTTTCAACTGCTGAGTGCGCTTTGATTCCGCTGGGTACTGTCGCCCTCTTTCGGCTCATTCGGAGCGGATCTTTCGCGTGGATGGACTTACTGGTCCTTGGTTACACCACGAGCGTCGGCCTGAGTGAATTCATTCACGTGCCGAATCGCAACAACGGGATCCTGGGTGCCGCCGAAGCCTTTATTTCCATGGGCATGGCATACCTGGTGGGAAGGCAGCTGGTTGAACCCAGACTTCGCTTTGCAGCGGTTCGCAGGATGGTTTTTCTTCTTCTTTTGAACGGTCCGACTAACCTGTACGAATGGAAGATGGGCGCAAGCCCGTGGGGAATCCTGGGCGTGAGGGTGTTTGGCGCAGCTAACCAGTTCGGCGAAGGATTGCAGTTCAGGAATGGCCGTGCCCGGGTCGGCTATGTTTTCGGCGGGGGTGAATGTGCAGGCATCGCTTTTGGCATGGGACTTTGCCTGAATGCGTGGCTGACCTTCCGCAGGAAAGTCGAGTCGCAATTGGACCTGAACAAGGTCTTCCGGTTCGTCCAGAAATATTATCTGGCAGAGATTCTCCTGCTTCTATACGTATTCGCGACCCAGTCCCGGGGACCCGAGATCGCCCTGGGCGCCGGTTTTCTGATCCTCCAGATTGCCCGGTTTAAAAAAGTCAAGCGGATGATGGTCTTAGTCGCCCTGGCACTGGGCGTAGGGTTTGTGGGAACGTCCGCGTACTTCAACTCCTACACGAGTGTCGATAACCCAACCAGCGAACAGCAGGGCAGCGCCATGTATCGCAAGCAGATGAACGCGGCCTACGCTCCGATCGCAGAAGCAGGAGGGTGGACCGGGTACAGCGCTCCCGGTATTCCGCACGTCGATGGGATGAATTCCATCGACAATCAGTACCTGCTTGTACACCTTGCGTGGGGCCGGCTCGCTTACTACTTTTTCATATTGGTCGTCCTGGAAAATGTACGCATAGTAGTGATGCGTTTGTGGCAGTCCAAGGCCTCGGAGGACCGCGCCTTTTTCATCTGCATGCTGGCCGCGATGTCTGTCCTCTGGATCACAATTCTGACTGTGTTCCTGGGTTCACAGCTGCCACAACTGTCGTTCTTCCTCATCGGCTGGATACAATCCGCCGTAAAGGAACGGCCTGCCGCCGTCGCTCATTCTGTAGTAGTCGTGCCGGCCCAACGGTACTCCTTCCGGCGAGTCTTTACTTAGGCCGGAGCTCAGTTGCTACTGGCTGATTGGCCAGTGAAGTGGAAGTTCACTTTCGCGGGAGACAGCGACGACCTCCGGCACCGAAAGACGATTCCGCCACACGATCAATATCAGGGGCTGGCCAGCTCTTATGCCGATGTCGTGGATAAGCGGTGATGGGTACAGTCCCTCGTAATCCGCGTGTTCAAGATAAGTAGCCCATGCGGCAGAATGAAGTCGGCCGGTTGACGTGTACTGTTCTGCCATGCACGCGATGTCACGACCAAAAAAAGTCACACCGCATCCTTTCGGATAGTCGAGGCGGACCTGCAAGGCTGCGGGAAGACGCATCCACTGCGTATAAGCTGGACAAGCGGCAACATCCCGCAAGCCATCGGTAGACGCGCCATTCATAATCGATGGGAGGATTTCCAGCGCATCATCTTTGACGCCGGCGAGTATGAGCATGTCTCTCGATGACTCTATGCCCGCATGATCATTGACCAGAATCACGTGCGCTCCGGGAAACTTTGAAGCTGCAGCCTTGATCCGATAGAAAGCCTCATGGTCTACGGCATCGCGGACGTTCAGGATGGGACGTCGCTTCACTATGGATACGTCGTAGCTGAAGACGTTAAACGCGAGAAGTCCCGCCAACGCCATGGAACCGGTGGCGATTGCGACGCGATTAGCCGATGCGAGGCCGGCAGACAGCGCGCATAGCAGCGCAATGATCCCCCAGGCAACTTCCATTTCCATGAAGCGAGGTTCCGCCGACGGAATTCCGATACTTCGACCGACGGCATAGAGAACCAACGCACCCAGGGGCAAAATCTGGCCCGGGAACCGCTTGATCACGGCGACGCTCGAAGTAATCGTGAGCACAAAGAGGATCCAGCCTGCACGCGGGCTGATGCTAGCCATGTTCTCGGTACCAAGAGGCGTTAGGGCGCTCAATGCACTCGTTAGGGCGCCGAACACTCGTGCGACCAACTTGATGCTTCCGATGAGCAGGGGATTATGAATGTGGTACGAGGCAAGACGCCTGGATTGTGTAAGCGTTCCTGCAAATCCGGCAGTGACGTAGCTGGTGCCGTACCCCGGGTTCATCAACCTGAACCAGGCCAGCATCAGCAGCGAGGGCAAAGCGACGGCGACGACGGCAAGAACAATTCGATCGGTCCGCCATTTGCCCTCCGCCTGAAGACTGAGCCAAATGATCCCGACAGCAAGGACAGGCAGACTGGTAAAACCCTGCTCGTGCGCTCCGGACGCCAAGGCTAGAAGTACTCCCGCAAGTACAAGCCTAGGCCACGAACGCACAGCACCCGGCAACAGCAGAACATAGGAGGCGGCCAGCACCAGGCAGGCTGACAAACCATTGTTTCTGAACGAGGCGTGAACGAGAATGCGATACCAGCAAGGAGAAAGCCCGTATAGAAGGATCCCCGACGACGCAATCCATGAGGATGCGCCGAGTCGCCGGGCAATCGCATACACAAACCATGCAGAGATGATCCAGCACAGGATATTCGTCAGCAACAACAGAGGCCCTTCGGCAGAGTGATAAAGCAGACTTTCGAGATAGAAGGTCGCATTTACTACCGGGCGATCGAAGCCGAAAAAGTGTGTGGCGCACTGAGGATCATTGGCGAAGTAGTCTGAAAATCCTTTCGTAATCCAGGTGAGTGGCGCGGGTGAGTTCTGCACTGTGCTGTAACGTATGAGGGAAAAGTCGTCTTCATAGGGAAAGTAATGAGAGATGTATGTCCCTAATGACAGTGCGAATACCACCAGGACAGCGAGCAGACTTAGAACAGGCGGAATGAACCCAGGTAATGTAGGGGGAGCCGCATTTCGTTTGTTCATCACTGCTCGCATTCGATTTCTCCGCGGTACGCTGTCGATTGTGTCGGTCTTATGACTTCCCGCAGATGCGTCGCACACATTCAGTCAGTATCAGCCATGGCGATCTGCGACCTTGCAGCAAATCTCCATGTGGGAAAGAAGACGCGCTCTGATCAGGGGAGTGCCTGCACCTGCACTCACTTCAGCGGATTGCCCCGGCTGGTTGAACAGAATGAATGGCTTCGTTTAGGCGCTTCAACTCTGCATTCAACTTCGGCGAGCTTACATCGAGCGCTTCTGACAAGGTTTGAAGCCGGAGGCGCCAATCCAGCCTCTCCAGTGCTTTCAGGTAATTCAGCCGAGCTCGTTCCGGGGTCCATGCTTTTACCACCGAACTCACCACTTCGAGGCCCTCTTCCTGGTGCACTGTCCCAAGATCGACCAGCGCTTCCGGCCATAGCAGTGACTGCACACCCTCGCTCCTGGGGGGTATGCCGACAACTGATGCTCCGGAGGCTAGAGAATCCGTCCAGCGGCCGGTGATGTATTCCCGTTCAGGATGGGTGTTCCTGTTTGGGCTGACACGATTGGTGAAGGCCATCGCGAACTTGGTGCTGCTCAGTGTTTGCATCAGTCCGCGCTCGTTGTCTGTCGCGTCGCTCCAGGATTTGGGCCGCCCATGAAATCTCAACCCTACGGACTCGCAGCGTTGCTGATTCACCGCATCATCATCCCAGGCTTCCGGCTGGCGCCCAAAGCGAAGCAGGTCGAATGGCCGGTCGGGATTCATCGATCCCAGATTTAGAGCATCCGAACCCCAGGGAAGCCAGTCTACTGGCGCATGCATGGTCCGCCGCCATGTCTGCAGATCCTCCTGTTCCGTCACAAAGATGTGATCGAACAGGCGGGCAGCCCTTACCCAAGGCGGGATCAACCTGGTCCAGAATGAATCGAACACCCACGCGACAATGCGCCTGAATGGCTTGCGCCAGTCGCGAACCAGCAGGATCGAGCTAAGGTCCGAGGGTGCGGGGCATATCAGCAGGCATGTGGAATTCGACCCTCTCCATGGCAGCAGGATGCCCCCCAACTTATTGGCGAGAGTGATAGGCCGTGGAGGAACGACGACTAATTCTCCCCCTAACAATTCAGCAGCAAGGCGTGCCATATGAAGCACGCAATGATATCCCTCTCCGCCAGGATCCATGTAAACCACCTGAAGGGAAGACTCTTTCATACGCCTCTCATTGATCTTTCATATTGCGATTACGGCAGTATGATCCTGCTACTTCTATTCTGCTGAAGCTTCCAATCGCGACTCATGTTGCGCTCAATGAATTCCCTGGAATGGCTGGCCAAACCCCAGCGCTGCCCTCAAGGCGAGCCCACCCGCCAGCGTGACCACAAAGGCAAGGGTAATCAAAGCATCCTGTAGTAGTGTTCCGACTTTCTCACGATATGCCGCGTAAAGCACCACAAAGTAAACGGGCAGGTCACTGAAGGCGACGGCCGCAACTGCCCCGGCCATTCTGAAGTAGTGAAACCCGAGCGGAATCATGATGAACAGGCAAACGCAATAAACCAGGTTCGCGACAGCGTTGTAGCGGGGCTTGGCGAGCGCAAGAATGGCCGGACTTAGAGTGCTGTAGAGCATGGTGTGCCACAACCCGATGGACAGGATTCCCACCATCCAGCCCGCCGCGCGATACCGGTGATCGTAAAGGTGAAAAATCAATTGATCGCCGGTGCAGATCATGATCACCAGCACTAACGCGCCCCCTGCCAGTACAGGCAGTCGATACTTCAGAACAACGCTCCGATATTCATGCCGCGGCTTCTGGGCAAAACGGGCGATAAACGGGTAGCCGACGCGGGAGCAGAACATGGCGATGATCGATCGCGGCATATCAGACAGCGCATACGCAACGCCGTAAATTCCTAACGCTTCAATGGAGATAAGCTTGCCAAGGATCAGCCTGTCAGACTGAGTTGCCAGGAATGTGAGTGCCGTCCCGATGAGAATCCACTTACCGAAATGGATGAGTGAATGCACGCAATCCTTATCAAGAACGAAGCGGGGACGGAGTTCCGGCATGAAGAAAAAACTGATTGCTGTTCTCACCAGTTCAGCCGCGATTCTGCCGCCCACAAGGGCCCACAGCGACGGACTGAAGAGAGCCCAGACGAGTGTGACCACGAAGTTGACGACCTGCCCTATGAATTCCAGCATGGAGGCTTTGCCTACCCCCATATGCCGGGCCAAACTCAGCAGGCTGGTGGACGCGAAGCCCGCAATGACGCATCCGAATCCAAGGACCGGGAACAACATGAGCATGCGGGGCTCATGGTAGAAGCGGGCAACCGGCCACGCCAGCAGGATCGTCACGACCCAGAGACCCACCCCGCGTAAAACCTGCAATGTCCAAGCAGTGTCAAGAAAGAGCGGTTCATCGCCGCGCGGACTTTGAATCACGCTGTCGCCGAGGCCGATGTGAGAGAACAGGTTGAGTCCGATGAGCACGGTGGTCAGCAGTGTCATCAACCCGAAGAACTCCGGCGAAAAAAGCCGCGTAAGAACGACGCTGCTCACCATGCGCAGTGCTATGGATACGCCGTAAAAGGCAATGATGTAAGCAGTTCCTTTAATGGCCTGCTTCTGAAGCTTCTGATGGTGAGGTTCGCCTGCTCCCTCGACCACTGCCTCTTCAGATCCTGCTTCAATCGCCATCACGCTTAAGACCACTCCAAGGCCAGGATTGTGGGAACTTCAGTTGCAAACGGACACGTCTTTGTTCGTATTCGTCCTCGAACTCAGTTGAGAAGACGGGCATTATCCGGATCGAGCCCGGAGTCTTGTTTGTCAGAGCTTCCAAGAATTATAGTGCGTCATCTTCAGCGAACCTCACTCTCTTCCGGACTTTAGTGCTATGTCCTGTAGGTCATTTCGGGAAGAATGCACTACGCTAATGGACCAATCTGGACTGTCGATCCTGGTTCGAGGCAGAGAGATCGGAAGATTGACCGACCATCAGGAGACAATGACGAAAGAGATCCTTGGAAATCCATTCGGCAGGCCGGCTGTACCTGTACTGTTACAAATTGCCTTCGAAGCTGACTACCTATCGAGCTGCTTCGGCAGCTCTTGTGGCGTGTGTTGATCATTTGGGCGGAACCGGCAGGCATCCCTATCCGCGCGAAGGGACGCTCTGCACGCGAGCAAAGAACGCCTGTCACGTACGTGTGCAGATATGGCCGTTTCGTCTGAGTGTCGTGCAGACGGGTGGATGGTATGCTTCCGACCAGAGAGGCTCCAGGTGCCGCATTCAAGTTCGCAGGTAGAGGATCGGCTGTGGGATGTCGCAATCCTCGGTGCGGGCATGGGAGGCAGCTTTGCCGCATATGCTCTCGCTCAAGCAGGCCGCGACGTGTTGCTTATCGATTGTGGCAATCAGGATCTCTCGCCCCCCGGCAACGCGTCGACGGAAGACACCGAGGACCGGCGCCTTGCTGAAAACAGGTGGCCGACCGAGAGTGCCTTCGAGGTGGATGGTGTCGTCAAGCGGACGTACGCACCGTTTGGCTCGGGAGTCGGTGGAAGCACGAATCTGTATGCGGCGGCGCTGGAACGCTTTGATAGGCCGGATATCGACCAACATCCCGAGTTCCAGCATCCGACCGGCGGATGGCCTGTCAGCTACGACGAGTTGCTTCCCTACTATGAACAGGCCGAGCGGCTGCTTCATGTGATCGGCACGCAGGACCCACTTGGCGTAGACAAAGGCAGTCACATCCTGGCGCCCCCGCCACTCGGCCCTTGCGACGCTCACTTCGTGCAATTCTTTGAAAGTTTAGGCCTGCATCCCTACCGGCTCCACGTAGGAATCCGCTACCTTCCCGGCTGCGATGAATGTCTTGGCCGTCTATGCCTTAAGAAATGCCGGACCGACGCGCGTTCCGTGCTGGACGAAGCTTCCAGAAAACCCACCATCATGGCGCGCACCGAAGTGCTCAAGTTGGAGACATCGAAGAACTATGTCAGTCGCGCGATCCTGCAGTCTCGTAACAGGCAATTTTCGGTGCAAGCCAAAGTGTTTGTTCTCGCTGCCGGCGCAATCCATACGCCCAAGTTGTTGTTGCGGTCCAGGAGCGAGCATTGGCCCGAAGGTCTAGCCAACAACTCAGGATTAGTGGGACGCAACCTTATGTTCCATGCGGCCCTGAATTTCGTTTTGTGGCCTAAGAAGAAATTGCCATCCACGGGACCGCGCAAGTCGCTCGCCTTTCGTGACTTCTATCATGTCGGTGTTCAACGTCTCGGAACAGTGCAATCTACCGGCTTTGAGTTTGGATACAGCTGGATGGTCGGTTATCTTCATAGCCTGGTCGATCCAGGTCGCTGGCGAGTGTTGTCTGTACTCCGCAAACTCATGAGGATTCCAGCGCTCCTGGCCTCCACAATCCTTGGGTCGGGAACTGTCTTCACATGCATCATTGAAGACATGCCTTATTTAGAAAACCGGGTGGTTCTCGACGACAGCGAGGCCGATGGCGTTCTCATCAAGTACACCATCAAGCAGGAATTGCGCGACCGGTCCCATCGTCTACACCAGCTTCTCAGAAGCCGTCTGAAGGCGAGGCGCTTCTTTTGTCTCTCCCGGGGAGTCGAGCTCAACTTCGGCCATCCCTGCGGTACTTGCGTGATGAGCGAGAGTCCTTCAACCGGCGTCGTCAACCGGGACTGCAAGGCACATGGAGTCGAAAACCTCTACATCGCCGATGCATCTTTTATGCCGACGAGCGCTGCAACCAACCCCTCTCTGACGGTTGCAGCCAACGCGCTCCGCGTAGCTGGCAAAATAGGCCAGCGACTGGCTGACCAGCATGCCGCCGCTGCCTCTGCTCCGGAGCTAACTCTGTAGTTCAGTCCGGGCTGCTGATCATGATCGCCGGGATGATTCTGCCCACACGTCATCTCCGGAATTCATGATGTCGACAGTCGACACCTTGCCAGCAGCAACTCACGCAATCACTCATCGGCCCTCCTTCCAGAGATGGTTAGGGTTATAGTGAAACCACTGCCTGGCATGGAGAAGAAGCTGAAGACTTTGAAGCTGCAGATTCAGTTGGCGCGGCTTTCCTGTAGCTCTTTGAGCCTCCCGCTGACATGGATCATGCTCATAGTCTTCTCAACAGCACTAAGCATCCAGGCGCAGGTGGAGTACGTTGACCCGACCATCGGCAATGTCGGTATCCTCCTCGAGCCGACTCGTCCTGCTGTCTATCTGCCCAACAGCATGGTACGCATGTACCCAATCCGCGCCGATGCCTTCGCGGATCAAATTGCTTCCTTTCCGCTCACGATCAGTTCGCACCGTATGGACGAACTATTCAGCATCATGCCCGGTGAGACCAGCGGTCCGGCTGCCTACGACCAAGAAAGGGTCACGCCGTATGACTACTCAACGCGCTTCGACGAATCGCTGATCCAGACTGAGTTCTCGCCCACCGAGCGCTGTGGGTATTTTCGCTTTACGTTTCCATCCGGCGACGCCTCGATCCATGTATCGAACAGGCAGCCTGGAAGCCTGAAGCCGCAGGGAGCTTCGGCCATAAGCGGCGAAGAGCAGTTCCGCGGCATGAAGGCGTATGTCTACGGAGAATTCAACGCGGCAGTCACGTTCCACACTCAGGTCGATGGAGACAAGAGCCGCGTCGTTGTCTCTCGCAGCAGCAACCACCGACTCGACTTTCGATACGGCATATCCTTCATCAGTGTGGAGCAGGCTCGCAAGAACCTTGAGCGCGAAATACCTGCCTGGGGATTGGACGCAGTCAGGGAAGCGGCAAAGGCTAGATGGAACAAGACCCTCAGCCGCATCGAGGTGGAGGGAGGAACGGATGCACAGCGCCGCGTCTTCTACACCGCCCTCTACCGCTCTTCTGAGCGGATGATCAACATTACGGAAAACAGTCAGTATTACAGCGGCTTCGACCATCAGGTCCACCAGGACACGCGTCCCTTCTACGTCGACAACTGGCTCTGGGATACGTACCGTGCGCTTGAGCCCTTGCAGACATTGCTTCATCCCGATGTCGAAGCAGACAAAATTCAATCCTATGTCCGCATGTATCAGCAAGCCGGTATCATGCCGACGTTTGCCATCGTGTCTGGTCCGTACGCCTGCATGAACGGCAATCATTCCGCCGCCTGGTTTGCGGATGCATGGTACAAAGGCATCCACAACTTTGATCTGGCCACGGCGTACGAGGGCGTCCGCAAACGTTCTCTCGAAGTCACCATGCTGCCGTGGCGGCTGAACCCGAAAGGTCCGCTGGATGACTTCTATGCAGCCCACGGCTACATGCCGGCTCTGCATCCCGGTGAGCAGGAAACTGACCCGATGGTCCATCCTTTCGAGAAACGGCAGCCCATTCCCGTCACTCTCGAGAACAGCTTCGATGATTGGAACATCGCGCAGCTGGCGCGCATCATGAAGAGGCCTGAAGACGAACAGCTTTTCCTTCAGCGAGCAGCAAACTATAAGAATCTATTCCGTACGGAGAAGCACCTCATGTGGCCGAAGGACTCCGATGGAAAGTGGATCGAACCGCTCGATCCTAAATTCGACGGCGGCATGGGTGGACGCGACTACTACGACGAGAACAATGGCTACACTTATACCTGGGACGTGATGCAGGACATAGCCGGCCTTACAGCGTTGATGGGCGGCCGGGCGCAGGCCGAAGCGAATCTGGATCAATTATTTCGAGAACCGCTTGGTCGTTCGAAATACGAGTTTCAGGGCAAGTTCCCGGATTCCACTTCCATGGTTGGGCAGTTTTCCATGGGCAACGAACCAAGCCTGGCTCTTCCCTACATCTACAATCGACTCGGCGCACCCTGGAAGACCCAAAAGCGAATCCGCATGCTGCTGGACTCCTTCTTCACGGATACGGTCGAAGGCATTCCCGGCGACGAAGATGGTGGCGGTCTCAGCGCCTTCGTCGTGTTCTCAATGCTCGGCTTTTATCCCGCAACTACCGGAGTTCCCACCTATGACATCGGCAGCCCGATCTTCAACAAGGCCACCATTCATCTGGAGAATGGTAAGGATTTCATCATCATCGCTGAACATACGTCGCATGAAAACAAGTATGTGCAAAGCGTCCGGCTGAATGGAAAGCCGCTGGATCAAGTATGGTTTCGCCATGCCGACATCTCCAAAGGCGGAACGCTGGAGCTTATGATGGGTGACACACCAAATAAGACGTTAGGGACCCAGCCCTCTTCCTTTCCGCCATCATCGCTGAAACTCGATCCTCACGACTATGAGTGAATGTAACTAAGACTTGCTATTGATTCTTCAAAAAGGAAACAGCATGGACCGCCGTACCTTCCTGGGAACAACAACAGCCGCAATAACAGCGGCGATGCTTCTTCCTCAAAAAATGAGGGCGCAGCAGAAGGCGCCCAGGCCGATGGCTTTGGGCCTGCTCGTGAAACCGTTCGGAGCTGTCGAGGCTACGATCCGCCGCGTCCACGATCTGGGCTTCACAAACTGCTTTCTCTCTCTTGATGATTATCTGGGCGCATTTACCCCTGCTCTCGCAACGCAGATGAAAGGATTGCTTGCCAAGTACGAGGTGACGGCAACCACAGTGGAGGTTGTGGGGCCCAAGCCCCTGGAGTGGAACTTCCTGCGCGGGCCTGCAACCATTGGCCTCGTTCCTCCTGGTATGCGTGCGAAACGGATCGATGCGCTGCGACAGGTTTCCGACTTCGCAAAGATGGTCGGCATCGAGCAGGTACAAACACACTGCGGCTTTATACCTGAGGATCCGGCAGACCCCTTGTATCCGGGCGCTGTCGAAGCAATTCGCTCCGTTTCCCGTCACTGCCAGGGCAACGGGCAGCGCTTCCTGATGGAGACCGGGCAGGAGACGCCCACCACCATGTCGCGCATGATTCGGGACGTGAACATGCCAAACCTTGGCGTCGGGCTGGACACTGCAAACCTTATTCTCTACGGCAAAGCTAATCCTGTAGATGCCGTGGGAATCCTGGGTCCGCACGTGCACAGCATTCATGCGAAGGATGGACGCTGGCCGACCGATCCAAGTCAGCTTGGCGAGGAAGTATTGATCGGCAAAGGCCTAGTGGACTTCCGCGCAGTGTTCACCAAGCTGCACAAGGTCGGCTACACAGGTGCTGTCACGATCGAGCGGGAAACCTCCGGACCGCAGCAGATTGAAGATGTACGAATTGAAAAAGCGTACCTGGAAGACATATTGCATCAGGTGCTAGCCTGAGCGGGCAGTCCAGCCACCAAAATCAACGCCACGCAATGAGGCAGCATGAATCGTCGAGAACTCTTAGTCAAAGGATCGCAGGCAGTTTCCGGACTCCTGCTTGTGAAGCCGCACATTGCCTTCGGTTATCAGGCAAATTCGGCGGTGCGCCTGGGCCTGCTGGGTTGTGGCAATCGGGGAACGGCAGTTGCGACCTCGTTCTCGCAAAACACATCTGCGCAGGTAGTAGCTCTTGCCGACATCTTTTCCGATAAGCTCGCAGCTGGTAAAGACCACTTCGACAAGTTGAACGCAGGTCTCAGTAAGCCCTCGGTCGATAACAGCTTACTATTCCACGGACCCCAAGCATTTGAGCAGCTGGCAGCATCGCGGGATGTTGACCTTATTCAGATATCCACACCGCCCTTCTTTCACGTCCAGCATTTGCAGGCAGCTGTTGCTTCGGGCAAGCACGTATATTGCGAAAAGCCTGTGGGTATCGACGTTCAACAGGCAAAGCAGGCACTCGAAATTGCGAAAAAGGTGAAGCCGAATCAGAGCGTGGATGTCGGATTTCAGTGCCGTATGGCGCCACCTATTGCTGCGATAGCCGAAAAGATAAAAGCGGGTGCACTCGGCACGGTTGCAACTGTCGCCGGAAACTATAACGCCCCAGCTTCTACTGAGAAGACTCATCCCGGCATCAGCCCTGAAGAATACCGTCTTCGCAACTGGCTCTGGGATCGCGCACTTTCCGGAGACATCCTGGTAGAGCAGAACATACACATTATCGATCTTTGTAACTGGATGCTGGGCTCGCATCCTGTTAAGGCCGCCGCCACCGGTGGACGCAATGTCCTGAAGCATCCTGGCAATTGCTGGGACAATTACCAGGTCGACTACACCTATCCCGGTGATATTCATTTCTCCTTTGCCTCAACACAGTTCGGCACCGACGGAAAATTCGACGCCGGTTTAAAGCTGTTCGGATCATCCGGGTCGGCCAGTGTGCCTTACTCCGGTTCAATACAGATCACTGGCACGCAGGCATGGCAGTGGCAGGCTTCCAGTGGCACAGCTGCAGATACAGGAAAGTTTGCAGCTAATGGCAGCTTCCTCGACAATCTCGAGTTCGCAGACAGAGAAAAGGATCGTGCTTTCATTGAGAGCATCACGACCGGTCCTGCACACAATCAAATAGCGGCCGGCGTCGAAACAGCGTTGAGCTGTATGCTCGGCCGCATGGCCGGCTATCAAAAGCGCGAAGTCTCCTGGGAAGATCTGCTGTCCCATGGCGAGACATACCAGTTGGGTTTAAGCCTGCAGCAATTTGGCTGAGGCCTTCGGCGAATGGTCGCCGTAACAGACCCAATCAAAAATGAAAGATGACGTCAGTGGCTGCAGTAAATTGATTGGTTCGTGTGCCTTGATCATAGGCGCGCCGATCCCACGCGTGGTCGAACCGGATTTCCGGACGCACTTGTACGGTAGTGCCCACCCAGTGGCTGAACATCAGGGTGGCTTCGCTGTACTTCGTGGCGTAGCCAGTGCGCTGACCTTTCTTATCATTCAGAAAGTCATTACGCAGCGAAACAAAATCATGCGCTGAAAATTCCTTGTTGAAGTAGTTGACCACCGCCCATTCAGGCGCGAGACATGTCTGTTCACCAGGAAGACAATTAGCACCATTCGTTCCTTTTTCTGGAAGAATGCTGCCATGCGTGCTCGGCACGTCTCGCTGATACATCCCGTACATTTCCGTTGACGTGTGAATCGTCTTACTGAACTTGTGATACCAGGTGCCGTCATACATCTGCACATTATTGAACGCGTACTTTCCATCATTAATGCCGTTTGCACATAGATAGAAGTTGTTGTTGACGGTAGCAGTCGTATAGCTAACGCAGCCCATGAATGAAGGTTGAGCATCGTTCGTCCAGAGCGCCACATCGTGACTTCCGGATATGCCGGCCTGCACCAGCCAGCGGTCATTCAACTGGATAGTGGCAAGTACACCTGTGTCGGTAAATGGGTCGACCGCGTAGAGCAGCGAGTGGCTGAAGATGTAATTGTTCGGGGTCAGTTGTGCTTCGATTCCAGGGATGGAGATGAATCGTCCGGCTCGCACATTCATTCCTTCGGCGACATGTGGAAAGTACAAATCCACATACTCAAGCACCGGATCGAAGCCGTACTGGCGATTATGATCGAGCAATTGACTACTGAAGTAGCCCTTATTTGTAGTCGACCGGTAGTCAGTACCAAAAAAGCCTGTGACGTGGTAGCCCCACTCAAAGTGATCTACCTGCACCGAGTCAGGCAGTCGCTCCACGTAGAGAACAGCTTGTCCAAGCTCCACACGGTTAGAGTAGATATCGTTAGTCTCTGGATAATTTCGATCTCGCGATGTTGAGACATTTGCCGTCGGTTCGATCCATCCATATATCTTCGTCCTTCCAGTTGCTCCGTTTATCGCAGTTTGAAGTGGATAAACGTTTCCATCGGCCTCACCGATGATTGGCGAACCGCCGTACGACCAGTCGGAACTTGGAAAAGGAGGAGAGTCCAAGGGGGAAGCAGGGCCCCTGCGCACTGCAGCAGGTCCGGCAGCAGCCCCGCCCTTCCAATCCTTCGCATAGAAGTCGATCATGCGCTGCAGCAAACTCCCAGAAGGTGTCGACCCGGTAGGAACAGGTGCCTGGTCAGTGGTTTGCTGCGCATGAGCGACATCCAATCGAGGAACGCAGATGATCAGGGCGATGGTGGTAAGAAGAAGTGAATACCTTATGGGAACGAGCAGAATAGTAGCCTCAAGCAACACCTGTTCGCAGCGACGAAGAAGAGCGATGCACATAAGATTCAGTTTGAGGAAGGCATCGGCTGGCACCGATGAATTCTACTATCCGGTAAGCTGCACGCGCAGCTTCAGTCAGTTTGTCTCTGCCAGCGTTTCGGTAAAACAGATATTGCAAGCGCAATTAGAAGTGCGATGGCGAAGGGCAGCCACAAGGCTCCGCGTCCAAAACGATGATCAAGACGGTTGCCCAGAAGAGCTCCCAGCACCAGCCCTGTCCAGGGCACCAGTTGCATCAGCCATCCTAGCCGTCGATCTCCTATGATCAGGTTGCCCAGCCCTCGTCCGATCTTCGCGAGCGCACCAGTCACATACGTAAGGTTCAAACCTACGCCGTCAACCCCTTCCACAGTTGCATTCAGAGCTGCCATGGCAAGGATCAATAAAACAAGTGAAGGCATAGTCATATTGCTGGCAGCGATACGCGCAAAGCCGGGAAGCTCTTCCAGCCCGAGGTAGTCATGAGATGCGGCAATTTGCGGTAAGCCTGCTGATATGGCAAGAAGCGCACTGATATAAAGCATGAGTATGAGCCGACGCTTCGGACCGCTTAGCTTTACCAGGATGGCCGCCAGTGCATTGCCTGCAACAAAAAGTACAATCACGGTCAGCAGGCGGTATCCACGGGCGGTATCTCCGTCGCTTAGAAAAATTCCCATGCGTGTGGTATTGCCGCTCATGAAAGAAACAAACTCGCCCGTCTGACTGAACCCGATGGCATCCGCCATGCCGGCAATAAGAGACAGCAAGGCAGCCAGCACAAGGCGGAAGACAGCGCCAGTCGTACGGTACGACTCAGGATTCGAGGAGTTTGCTTCAAGGGCCACGCGACAAGCCTCATGCATCAGAGGCCAGAAACTGTGTTAAAGCTGCCTGCGGCTATATAGGAATCCGGCCTACCAGCGATACACCGTCATCTTGTGGATATAGGAGCGAACCGATCCACTCTGGGGACTTTCACCCTCAATTTGGTAGTTCACGACAAGTACGCCTAGCGGCCATCCCAGCTTCTGAAAGGAAGGACGAGGAGCTTCCTCGAAGACACTACGCGCTCCATCCAACTCAACCCAATCGTGAGTCACAACCCCGGTGTTGTCGCGGTGCATACCTATTTGAATGTGATGCCACTGATTCGCGGCCCAATTTCTAGGATTGCACTTAACATTTGATGACCACCAGTGATCGTAGTGCCCCGATGTGTACGCCGACTCCCACGTTCCCGTAAGGCTTGAACATTGTGTGCCGAGTATGACGGTCTCTCCGCTCGATGTTACTTGATTCACGTCCAGCTCTATGTTCTGTACCTGCGATGGATCAGCGAGATACACGTAAGTGTCTATAGCAAAGTGAGTAGCAGTTTCATCTTTCGCAAATTGAAGAGACCAGCGCTCTCCGCCGCGATTGTAGTAAGTCATGTAGAACTCACGAGCATCATCGTAGAGCGGGGTGGAGGCGGGAAAAACAGTGGTGCCCTTGGAGCCGCCTGGCGTCCCGCCGTCATGAATTTCATTCCACCGGCTATAGTCAAGGTTCGGAGAGGCATCTGCATTGGCAGGAATGCCAGTAGACTCGGCACTTGGCGAGGACTTGCTCACCTCAATCTGAGTATTGACTACAGGGCAGGCACCGGCGTTCGTCCAGGACTTGAAGTGAATGATGTGCGCACCTGGGGTTAGACCCTGCTGGGGTACATCGATGTCATAGGCAGTTTCGCCGGAGATTAATCCAGTTTCATTATCGATCGAGAAGCCGAACGCAGACGGTTTCAAACCATCACAGCCGATATTATGTGCCTTCACCAGCGTCGGCGAAGAGACAGTCGTTCCATTTACGGGACTTGCCACGGTGATATCTGAAGCGTTAGCACTTAAGCTCAGCGCCGCGGTGCAGATCGCGGCTGCGAAAACCAGGTTTACACCGCGGATGGTGGGAATAAGAAAGCCAATGCCAGACAAAGTCATGATGTGAAAAGTCCCCAACTGATCGCTTGAGGAAGCTCCGAAACGATATTTTGGAGCCGTCCTAGCTGAATCAGGTGACCATGCTTTCTAGCGGAATACAAGTCGGACTTCTTTGCAGCCTGATGGTCATCTAATTTGTGACTATTGCTTAGTTGGCTTGTTACTAAAAGCAGTGCCTGCAGGCCTATGAGCGAAAGTACGGTAAATACTACCGGAAATATTTACCTGACTCTGGAACTTCTGGGGCGTTCGGCTTAGCAGAGCGCGCTTTCACGCTGGGTGCCAGATATCAGCTACTCCTCTTTCTTGCTCACACTGGTTTGCCGATGGCAGCTTCGTCATCGGCAAATCGGTGTTCCGTCGACGTCAACATAGGAAGGATCCTTGAGCAGGGAGTCCTATATACGCGGCCGTACGGCTAATGTAAAAGCCAGAAGAACCAGGATTCGCCGTCCCCACATCGCGCTGCGACGAGCTTTGTTCTGCAATGCCATTTGCATAATGATCCTTTCTTTCTTACAGCTGTGAGCGAAGCATCTCGTCAAGGATGGGTGAAGCAATCGGGAGATCATGGCTCGCCGACTACCGGTATCGTCTTGGCTTCCGGAGATGTAGAACCCCAGAGTACAGACGATCCCCAAAGAACAGAGCTGGCGTTCACGGTCGAACTACCCCACAGAACACTGTCGCCCTGCACGAAGCTTGATCCCCAAAGCACAGATTCAGATTGCGGAGATCCTGAAGGGACAAAGATAGAATTTCCCCAGACCTCCGATGTTCCCCACAACACCGACGAGCCCCAGATCGCTCCGCTGCCGGTCACGATAGAGATATTGCCGGCCGCATCTTCTGTGGTCGCAGGCGACATCGCTACACCCGTTGTCGCAGGCGCCATGTCTGTGCTCGTCATCGCGTTCGCGATGTCCAGGTAACCGGCTCCCACCGTCAACATGTCGTACTGGTCCGTGTATGTCTGTCCATCCGGACCCTGGACTGAACTATATCGGGGAAAGGTTTTGTAAGCCGTCTTCATCAGTCGTGCCTTCAACTGGTCCGGTTTCATCGCGGGATTTTGCTGCAGCAAGAGCGCTGCTGCACCAGACACAACCGCTGTCGACATGCTGGTTCCATTCAGCGTGAAGTAGTTCGTCGAGGACTCGTCATCTCCGAACCAGCTATAAGAGTCCATCGGAATCGTATTTACGTTTGTGTACAAAGGTGCTCGCGTCGATGACAAGGTAGAGATGATCAGATTGCCCGGCGCCACGATATCCGGCTTGGCGATTTGATCGAACAGGCTGGGGCCCTTTGAGCTGTAACTGGCGATCAGATCGTCAGTGCGTGTCGGCGTACTCATCGGCTTCATGGCGCCGACAGTCAGTGCATATGGATCATTGCCGGGTGCATTGATCGTTCCGTAGCCAAAGGTGCCTGCAGCATTGTTGCGACCGTCGTTCCCCGCTGCAACGACGACGACGATACCAGCTTTCCATGCCGCCTCAACCGCCTGGCACAGTGGATCCTGTGTATAGCTTTCGAAAACGCCACGACCAATAGAAAGGTTAATGATGCGGATGTTGTAAATGTTCTTAAGCTCGATGGCAATCTGAATAGCCGCGATGACCTGGCTGTCGGTTCCTCTTCCGTTCTGATCCAGGACCCGCAGGTTCACGAGATTCGCATTGTTAGCAACACCGACAAACTTCTTGAAGTCCCACCAGCCTGACGAGTTAAGACCATTTCCGGCCACGATGCCTGCTACATGAGTGCCATGACCGAATCTGTCATACGTCAGCCACGCAGGTCCATCCGCAAAATTCTGGCTGTACACGACGCGAGTGTCGAACTCTCCGTGATTTGTTATACCGCTGTCAATGACTGCGATGCCGACGCCGCTCCCATCCAACCCATGAAGCCATGCCTGTTGAACATTGACGGCATCCTCGTAGAAGTCGGGGTTCTGTGAATAATTCTTAGCCTCGACAGCTCTGTCCGGCGCGATGTAGTCAACATCAGGATCATCTGCCATCGCGGCCACGCTGCTTCCAGAGATGTGGAACGCTCCGGCATGCATTTGACGAAGGTCAAGCTTGAGTTGGCCGCCTCGTGCTAACACACGTGCATAGTGAGTCTTGGTAGGCGCCACTCGATAATGAACGATGACGTCGAACTGCTGATTGGGAGTTGCGCGCAATAGTTCCGATGACAACTTCACTGACCTGTTTTGCGATAATCCTGAAGCAGAGGCGAGAAGAATAGCCATCCATGCGAGAGGCGTCCGCACTTTGTTGATTGGAAACACTGCTTTGTTAATCATTTCGAGTTACTCCGGCAATCAAAAATAAATGTTCAAAGAGAATCATTAGCTTGCATTGCTGTTAAAGAACTAGGCGACTGTATGTAGCCCTTTGTACCTGCTTGGAGATCTCGGATCAGCGGCCCCGGGATCGGTATACGGGTACACACTGCTAAGTGGCTCAAAAACCCAATCCGTTTGCTGATTCCTTGCGCTCTTCATTGACTGCTCCTTCATAGGCCAACCTGGATTGGCCAACGCAGTATGGATTAGCACGCAGCTGGCCAGTTGCCTTTTCCCCGTAAGTCGAGCATTGTGAAGGATCATCGCCTCAGAGACTGTCAAAAAAGTGAGACACGATGAGACGAGTTGGGACAGGGGCGAGACAGTAAGGACACGCGCCTGCCCCGCACTCGTAATTACGCTGTATTACCTAGGTGGGATGGAACAGGGAAGAGGCAGAAGCTTTCTTGGAAGGGACTTTCTCTGGACCAAAGTCAGCCAGATCAGCAGGTAACCGCAGAACTCACTGGCAAAGTGTCTGTAGCATCCCACCCCTCATCAGCCATCTTAGTCAATAACCAGCGGCGGACTTCTTTCAGTGCGGACGAGTGCGTGCCTGTAAACAGCAGACCCACTCCACCACGCTTGTCATCCCACGCTGGGCGTGCCGTCATGGTTAGTGGAATGGACGACTCGGGTAGCTGGAATCGTACCCTCACGATAGTGTGTGGGCCGATCCGAGCCGCCAGTCCATCGATGCCAATGCCGGTCTCACTCAGGTTTGTCGCACGACAACTGAACTCCAATCCGTCTGGAGTGCATAAAACTACAGGTACGCTAAGCTCTGCCCGGTAGCTCTGCCTGCCTCCACCATCTGGCATAGCCGCGATCTGCTCTCCTCCATATTTTGAAGAGAATCCAAAGGTCCGCAGCTTTCTGCTAAGTGTTCGCCGGGATATACCCAGCTCCACCGCCGCTTGCCCTCGATGGCCGCCAGTCTTTTGCAGGGCTTTTCGAATCGCCTGCACGTCGAACTCAGTCTCCACTTCCATTTCGCGAATTACCCTGGCTGGCTGGTCGGCATCCACATCATCACCTGCCATTGAGAGATGTTGCTCGACAGCTTCAGCCGTGATTTGTTCGTGCGCAGAATGGAGCGCAAGCTTGTTCACGGTGTTTTGCAATTCCCGTACATTGCCGGGCCATGAGTGTGTCTGCAGGACCGCCACGGCCTCTGGAGTGAAGCAGTGATCCGGCGAATCGCGCTCCAGCAGGTATTTCGCAAGCGCAGCTATATCTTCTGGCCTAACACGCAGGGGCGGCACACATAACTCGAACTGGCTT
>CAZZUX010000058.1:0-24388 GCA_964657395.1 uncultured Ktedonobacteraceae bacterium | reverse complement strand
TCTTGGGCAGACTTCCAAGAACCCAGGGGATGCAGCTCACGTATTCCATAGGCCGAGTCGACCAGTCGCAGAATTCCGTCCGCTGGCGGACAACGATAGGATAGCTTCACATAAACACCAGCCTTTTGCCGGGATCAGCTGCCATCGGCGGTCCTGCCTCAGCCTGGTTCATGAGGATGAATGGGTATACAGGTCGCATTGAGTCACCGCACAGCCTACCGGTATGACAAGGCTGTCGCACTGGGACCACAAATCATCCAACTTCGTCCTGCCCCGCACTGCCAGACACCCGTCCTCGACTACGCCCTCAACATTACCCCGGCCGACAACACCCTTAAATGGCAGCTGGACGCTCACAATAACTATCTTGCGCGCGTACTCTTCTCCAGCAGAACCACCGAGTTCTCAGTCGAAGTCAACCTCATCGCCGATCTAGAAGCGATCAACCCTTTCGACTTCTTCCTCGAGCCAGAGGTTGAGCAGTTTCCGTTCCAGTACTCTGCAGAGCTCGCGCATGACCTGGGTCCCTACCGTACGCCAGAGGCGGCTGGCCCGCTTCTTCAGGAACTGCTTTCCGGCGCCTCCCTTGAAAGAACCGGCACCGTCTCATTCCTCGTAAACCTGAACCATAAAGTTCGCGATCGTATCGCTTACATCGTGCGCCTTGAACCAGGCGTGCAGACCCCGGAAGAAACACTCGTAAAAGGCAGTGGCTCCTGTCGCGACTCAGCCTGGCTCCTGGTGCAGATCCTCCGGAACCTGGGATTCGCGTCCCGCTTCGTATCCGGTTACCTGGTGCAGCTCGCATCATCCGATCTTGCAGACGACTCGATGCCTGCCGGCCCCCCGCGCCACGACTCAGCCGATCTCCATGCCTGGGCGGAGGTCTATCTGCCCGGCGCCGGCTGGATCGGCCTTGATGCCACCTCCGGTCTGTTCGCCGCCGAAGGCCACATCCCGCTTGTCTGTACTCCAACTGCCTCTCAGGCTGCACCGATCGGCGGGACCGTCGAGCCTTCCAACGTCGAGTTCGCCTACTCCATGCAGGTGCGGCGCCTCAACCAGGGCCCGGCCATTGCAGAAGAGAACAGTAGTCCCTACACCGAGCCGGACTGGGCAAGAATCCGTAAAGTAGCCAATGCTGTTGACGCCGACCTCGACTCCCAGCAGGTCCGCCTCACCATGGGTGGTGAACCCACCTTTATCGGACTCGACGAACCCGAATCGCCCCAGTGGAACATCGATGCCCTCGGACCCATCAAACAGACCCGCGGACTCGCCATGATCCGCAGTCTCCGCAATCGTCTCTCCACCGGCGCCATGCTCCTCTACGGCCAGGGAAAGTGGTACCCGGGAGAGCCGTTGCCGCGCTGGGCCTACAGTTGCTACTGGCGCAGCGACGGCGTTGCCATCTGGGACAATCTGGAACTCATAGCCCGCGAAGATCAGTCCTTCCAATTCGGTCCTGATACAGCTCTCTTCTTCCTCCGAGCCCTCAGTCATCGCTTACAGGTCAGCGACACCAGCATCCTTCCTGCATGGAACCCTGCTTACGACGCTCCCTCCCAAGCCGAAGTTCCGGCAGGCTACTTACTCCCTCTTCGTCGCCGCCAGCACAACGGTGTCCTCTATTGGTCCAGTCAGCTTTGGTTCCCACGACCTGACAAGCTCATGCTTTCACCCGGCGACTCACCCCTGGGTTTCCGCATCCCCGTGGAGGCGATACCCTGGGTTGCACCGGACGACCTCCTCTACGAAAAAGAAGCCCCATCCAATCCTGCTTCATCTCCGCGGAACCACGTCAAGCTTCCTCCGGCTCGCGCCCGGCGCATGGATCTCTTCGCACAAACCCCGATCGATGACCCGCTGCCGCCGCTCTCAACCGCAGGCGGAGACGCAAAGGAACTCATCCGCCCCTCTCTCGGCGTCGAAGCCCGTAACGGCCGGCTGCATATCTTCCTTCCTTATCTCTCCAACCTGGCTGACTACCTCGACATGGTCGCAGCCGTGGAAGACACCGCCCAGCATCTGCAGAAACCGATTTGGCTCGAAGGCTACACTCCGCCAGCCGACCCCCGCCTGCGTTCTTTCAGCCTCACACCCGACCCCGGAGTCCTCGAAGTCAATCTGCCTCCGGCAGCCAGCTGGGACGAACTTGAGACCGTCAACACTCTCCTCTTCGAGGAGGCACACCTGCATCGCCTGACGACCGAGAAATATGGCTACGATGGAGTGCAGCTCGCTACTGGCGGCGGCAGCCACATCGTCATTGGCGGCGCAACGGTAGAGGACAGCCCGATCTTGCGTCGCCCTGACCTGCTACGCAGCATGGTCGGCTTCTGGCAGAATCATCCGTCGCTCTCCTACCTCTTTTCCGGACTCTACGTCGGTCCAACCAGCCAGTACCCCCGCATCGACGAAGCCCGTATGGACGCTCTCTACGAGCTCGAAGTCTCGTTCCGCCATCTCCCCACCGGCCCCTGCGAGCCATCCGACATCGACGGCCTCTTCCGCAACCTGCTCGTCGATCTCACCGGTAACTCCCATCGTGCCGAATTCTGCATCGACAAGCTCTATCCACCCGGAGGACACGGCCTGCGCCTCGGCTTGCTCGAGCTCCGCGCCTTTGAAATGGCACCCCACGCTCGCATGGGCCTCGTGGAGATGCTTCTTGTCCGCGCACTCGTGAGCAGCTTCTGGAAGCAGCCATTTCAAGGCAGCCTTATCCCCTGGGGCACCGCTCTCCATGACCGCTTCATGCTGCCGCATTTTGTCCAGCAGGACTTCCTCGAAGTCCTCCGCCATCTGCAGTATGCCGGGCTTCCCTTCGAACCTGGCTGGTTTTCTGCTCACTCCGAGTTCCGGTTCTCCCGTATCGGAACCGTTTCGGCCAACGGTGTCACCTTGGAACTGCGCCGGGCCCTCGAACCATGGAATGTGCTGGCCGAGGAAAGCACTTCTGGTGGTACCGTGCGAAGTGTCGACTCTTCACTCGAGCGCATCCAGGTAAAAGTGCAAGGCTTCGTACCCCCGTCCCGCTACGTCGTCGCCTGCAATGGGCGCCGAGTCCCGCTCGCACCAACCGAAACTTCCGGCGAGTTCGTAGCTGGCATAAGGTTCCGGGCTCGCCGACTCTCCGCAACCCTGCACCCTACGATCCCGGTCCACGCTCCCCTTGTGTTTGACATCATCGACACCTTCAAGGAACATTCCATCGCACGATGTATCTACTACATTGATTCCCCTGATGGGCGCCTTTATCCAGCACGTCCTGTCAACGCTGCAGAAGCAGCCGAGCGTAGAGCCGCACGCTTCACCGTCAGCGAGCCGTCCGCAGATACCATGACCGCACCACCCGCTGAGACCAACCCCTTCTTCCCGCTGACACTCGATCTGCGCTGGCCTGCCCCCGCTTCGGAGCCGACACCTCCACGATGACCGTCGACCTGTACCAATCTCCCCTCCGCTACGGCGCAGCTTACGACGAGGAATCCGCCGACGGCGTCACCCCGCGCCCGCATTGGGCGCACATGATGGAAACACTTCGCTCCATCGGCAATGAAGAATTAGCCCATCGCTGGGCGCGCGCCGAACGCCGCATCCGCGAAAATGGCATTACCTACAACATCTACGGCGATCCGCTCGGCGTCAGCCGCGAATGGAAAATCGATATCGTCCCCCTCCTCATCTCCTCCGAGGAGTGGCGCTTCATCGAAGCCGGCATCATCCAGCGCGCGCAGGTACTCAGCCTTCTCCTGCAGGATCTCTATGGCCCCCAGCAGCTACTCAAGGACGGCCACTTTCCAGCCACCCTCCTGTACGCCAACCCGGCATTCCTTCGTCCAATGGTCGGCGTTCCCGTGCCCCCTCACAGTTATCTCCACATGCTGGCTGTCGACCTCGCCCGTTCACCCGATGGTCAATGGTGGGTGCTCGCCGATCGCACCCAGGCACCCTCCGGCAGCGGCTATGCCCTGGAAAACCGCACCATCGTTTCCGATGTCCTGCCCGAGCTCTTCCGCAGCTCCAACGTCCGCCGTCTGGCGCCATTCTTCCGCGCTCAGCGGGACGCCCTCACCAGCCTCGCCGCAGGCGGACATTCGAACGCGCCTCGCATCGTTCTGCTTACACCAGGTCCCCACAACGAGACTTATTTCGAGCACTCCTACATCGCCAAATACCTCGGCTTCACCCTTGTCGAAGGCGCGGATCTCACCGTCCGCGATCGTTGCGTCTACCTTAAAACCGTCGACGGTCTCGAACAGGTCGACGTCATCCTGCGCCGGGTCGACGACAGCTTCTGCGACCCCCTTGAACTACGCGGCGATTCTCTCCTTGGCGTCTCCGGCCTGGTCGACGCCATCGTCGCCGGCAATGTCCGCGTCGCTAACGCCCTCGGCAGCGGCCTCATTGAAACCGCGGCCATCATGCCGTTTCTTCCCGGCCTGGCGCGTCATCTGCTCGGCGAGAAACTGAAGCTGCCATCCGTCGCCACCTGGTGGTGCGGACAGCCCGACGCCCTTCAAAGCGTTCTCAGCAATCTGCAATCGCTGGTCGTCAAACCAGCCTTCCCGGCGCGCAGCATGGAACCCGTATTCGGTTCCGAACTTACTCCCGCCGACAGGATCAAATTCATCGCCCAGCTCCAGGCCCAGCCGCACGAATACGTGGCTCAGGAGCAGGTCACCCTCTCCACGGCGCCAGTCTGGGAACATGGCCGCCTCAACTCCCGCAGCGTCGTTCTCCGCACCTACGTCCTCAATAGCGGCTCCGGCTGGATAGCCATCCCCGGCGGCCTTGTGCGCGTTGCAGAAGCTGAGGGCACCGTCGTTTCCATGCAGCGCGGCGGTCACAGCAAGGACGCGTGGGTTCTCTGGGATACCCCCGTCGACACCTTCAGCATGCTTCGTTCACGTAATGAGCCGATAGAAATTCGGCGCATTCCCCGTGTCGTTCCCAGCAGCGTCGCCGACAATGTCTTCTGGCTGGGCCGCTATGCCGAACGCTCGGAAAACATCGCTCGTATTCTCCGCTCCATCGTCAACGGCATACGTCGCGCCGAGAGCTCCGAACTCTCCAGCCTTATCCGTCTCCATGGCTGTCTCGGTCCCCGTCAAAGCAAGCTCTCGCGCGCTAAACGGAGACAGCCCGGCTTTGCCGACATCGAGAAGGAAATAAAATCCCTGCTCAGCGACAACAAGCGCTGGGACAGCCTGCCCCGCGCTCTCAAGGAAAATGCCCGCATTGCCGGCAACGTACGCGAACGTCTCTCCGCCGACATGATGCTGCTCATCGGCAAGCTCCAGCACTCCATCGACGCCGAACCAAAAACTCCGCTCTTCGAATACCCATCCATGCTCACTTCCTGCCTGGAGCTGCTCTCTGCCTTCAGCGGCATGGAACGCGAAAACATCAATCGTGGCTCCGGCTGGCTCTTCATGAGCCTGGGCCGTCGTCTCGAGCGCGCTATGTACCTCACCCGCCAGTTACGCGAGATCACCCATCCCCGCGCCCCTCACGACTGGGCCTTTCTTGAGTGCCTGCTGGAAGTGCAGGACAGCTCCATGACTTACCGCACCCGCTACTACACGACTCTTCAGCCACTTGCCGTTCTTGATGTCCTCATGGCGGATGAAACCAATCCCCGGTCCCTCGACTTTCAGCTCCATCATCTCGTTGCCCTCTACGAGAAGCTGCCACGCCACGTTCCCGCCGACCTTGAAGCCATGCAGAACGTTCTCGATCGGCTCCGCAGCTTCGACCTTCGCGAGATTCGCTACTCCTGGCCCGAAAGCGAGCCGCGCGGTAAGGTAGCGAACGGCCTTGCTCCTATCGATACGTTTCTCAAGGAAGTCGAGACTCTGCTGCCCTCCTGGTCCAATAATCTATCCAGCAGGTACTTCAGCCACGCTCGTTCGCTGCCCATCAACATGGACCTATGAACTACAGGATTGCGCACCGCACCACTTACAAATACAAATATCCCGTCTCTGTCGGTGACCACGTCGCATGCCTCAAGCCGCGAACCTTTCCCAATCACGAGCTTTCGCGTAGCGAGCTCACGATTCTTCCCACACCCACCACCTGCACAGAGCGCGTGGATTATTATGGGAACCTTCTCTGTTACTTCACAGTACAGGAGCCGCACAGAGAACTGATTGTTGAAGCGCGGAGCGAGGTTACGATTACCAGGCCAAAGCCCGTTTCGGAACCGTCGATCCCATGGGAGGAAGCCGTCCGTCGCCTGCCCCTCGATCACACTCCTGAAGGACTCGAAGCCTTCCAGTTCACCTTCGAATCGCCGCGCATCCGTCTGCGTTCCGACTATGCCGCCTATGCGCTGGAATCCTTCACTCCAGGCCGGCCCATCCGCGACGCCCTGCTCGAACTCACAACTCGTATCTACAACGATTTCAAATTCGATTCGAAGGTCACCACGGTCCGCACACCCGCTGAAGAAGTTTTCAAAAAGCGTCGCGGCGTCTGCCAGGATTTCGCTCACGTCCAGATCGCCTGTCTGCGCTCCCTCCATCTCGCCGCCCGCTACGTCAGCGGCTACCTCCGCACGTATCCGCCGCCAGGCATGCCGCGCCTGATCGGTGCGGACGCATCGCACGCCTGGTTATCCGCATATTGTCCGGGAAGCGGCTGGCTCGATCTCGACCCCACCAACAACGTCGTACCCAGCGACGGCCACGTCACCCTGGCCTGGGGCCGGGACTACAGCGACGTCAGCCCGCTCCGGGGCCTCATCCTCGGCGGCGGCGCACATACCCTGCGCGTTGCCGTCGACATGGAACCTCTCAGCCCGGACTAAATCACAGCAGCAGCTACCAGATTCCCTTGTCGCTCCCGGTAATCTTCTGACCTACCGCCGCCGCCGTAGCCAGCCAGGGCAGCAGGCTCAGCCGCGCACTGCTGTGAAGCTCGCCCCGCTTCAGCAAGCCCGTCATCTGCGAACCGTACAGCTTCGCCGACTGCGGGAGAATCGGTACCCGCAGGAACTCCTTGCGGAAGAACACGAGATCCCCGCCAAACCGTGCCGCCTCGCGCACAAACGCCGGCAGTTCCAGCCCCGTGCCGCGATACTGCTTCACGTAATCCGACACGATCACCATGTACGTCGCGACACCTTCCCAGATGCCCGCCGCGGCCGCCGACCTGCGCAGATCCTCATAGTCGACCATCTTCGCTTCCACCAGCCCGGCCGAGTCGATAATGTCGCACAGCCGAAAGTAGAAGTGCCGATACATGCGCTGCAGCGTCGATATCATCAGCCGATCGGAAACCGCAGGCACCCGGAAGGTCTGTCCATCCACCTGGACTTCGCGCGAACGCTTCGCGATCGAAGCCGCAATCACGATCTGTTCGCCAGTCTGTCCCAGCCGGCTCATGTGAATCTCAACCGCTTCCGGCAATCCCGGAATATCAAAGTTCCACTTGCGCGCCAGCCGGTCTCCCCAGCTTCGCGCTGCCGTCGTCCCGCCGAACCGGCGATGCATCAGGTCAATCACCTGGTTCGAATCCGTGTTGGTGTACAAGTCAAGATCGCTTCCCAGGTCCGGCCAGTGGTCCAGTGACTTGATCACCGTCACATCCTTGCCTTCTTCATCAAACGCCGCGCAGATCGGCTTCAGGAACGACATTGCCACCTGGATCCGCGAACGTTCTTCAGCCAGCGCCGTCTCCGCCCACTCCGTGCGAACCGTATCATTAGCCGCCTTGGTGAGAAGCAGGAACACTTCCATCGCCCGCACAATCACATGGTTCGAGCTGGCCAGGGCCACCAGGTTGTCAAACTCTTCGCGATCCAGCTGCACCAGCGTCGGGTCGATCGCGGTGGTGTTCGGCGTCCCGCCGACAACCTGGCCCGGCGGCAGGAGCAAACGAGAAAGAATGGTCAAAGACTTCTGATCAGCAGAGATGGAACTTGGGGTCGGCATATAGGCAGCGATTCTCTTTACCAGTGGATTAGGTACTGCAATTTACTGTTGCGGATTTGCCGGTGGCGGTACCGTCGCCGG
This sequence comes from uncultured Ktedonobacteraceae bacterium, assembly GCA_964657395.1. Classification (GTDB taxonomy): domain Bacteria; phylum Acidobacteriota; class Terriglobia; order Terriglobales; family Acidobacteriaceae. The sequence goes on along the minus strand of CAZZUX010000058.1, from coordinate 16,364 downwards.
CGAATCCTGTGCTCCCGCAGGCGGCGCATCTGTCGGGGCCGCTTCTGCAGGAGGAGTCTTCGGCACCTCGACCGGCGAGTTGTCACGCCGTCTCAGCACGGATGGCGCAGCCTGCCGGCGACGAGCTTCCCGCAGCTGGTCCAGCTTGCCATCAATCTTCTGATCACTATCGGTCGCGAGCGCAACCAGTTGTTTACCCTGAGCATCCGTTACCGTTGATAAGCCGACCCGAGCCTTCGCATCGTCCGCCTGCTGCGCCCGGGCATAAAACGCCTGCGCCGTTTCCGGATCGCCGTCCCGTTCCGATACATAGCCAACGTTGTTCAGCGTGAACGCGCTCTCCGGATTCAGTGCATACGCCTCCACAAAGTCCTTGCGCGCAGCCTGCCAGTCATTGCGATTCACCTCGGACACGCCGCGCATCGACAGCATGGTGGCCCTCGCCTGCTTATCGCCTTCATCCTTGATCTTCTTGTCCAGCAGCCGTGCACTCTCAGCCGCCATCTCGCTGACTGACTTGCCTCTCCACGACTTCTTCTGCGTGATCACAACCGGCTCCGCCGAGTGCGCACCCGCAGCCTCGTTGTAATACTTCATCGCGGCTTCGTAATCGCCATTCGCTTCCTCGGCCACGCCCAGGTTGTTCAGCGTAAAGATGTTCTTGGGATCCAGCTTCAGCGTCTCCTGAAGCAGCGCTTCCGCCTCGATATTGCGGTCCTGTCCCAGCATGCCGATCGCTTCGACGTTCATGCGGTTCACCCGCATCGGCACATCTTTCAGCCCGTTCAAAGCCGCCATCATCGGCTGGCCTACCAACTGTCTCGCATTGCTGCGGTCAATGGCAGCATCGCCGCCCTGTGCCGCCGCCAGTTTGTAAAACTTCTGCGCCCGCTCCAGCTCGCCCTGCAGCTCAGAGATGTACCCCAGGTTGTTCAGTGTGAACGGATCGCCCGGGTCATACAGGTACGCCTTGTAGAACAGCCCTTCGGCCTTCTCATACTGCTGCTTCCGCACCGCGTCCACACCCTCGCGGTTCAGCTTCTGCACCGGCGTGGCATGGCTGCCCTTTGGTAAAGTGACCCTGATATCTTTCGCAAACCCCGCCTCGCATCCCAGGCTGACCAGGATGGCGGCGGCGATCAAAACTTTTGTCCGTATATGCGGCATTCGTTGTTTTTCACCCTCCGAACTCACCCGACACATTCGGGTCATTCGGTCTGTACCTGTGATGAACGATACTGGAAAGTGTTGCAGGTCCATCCCGGCAAATCCGCGGAAAGCGGTTACCCCGGATGACTGGGTTCCGCTGAAAGTCATCACAAAGTTGAAAAAAGTTAATCCAATTGGCAAGGATGTACTGAATGCTTCATTATCTCGCAGTTGTCCTCATTAGCAGCATGACAACTGCAATGGTTTCTGCGCCCGGTACTTCTCCCACTGGTGCGCCCGTTCCACCGTCCGGCCCGTCTACCTCCACTCCAGGCACCGTGCAGCAGGCCCAGGCCCAGGATCCCACAGTCAAACCGCCGGCTCTTCCGCCGCTCCCGCCTCGGCCAAAAGGGAAGAGCACCGTCATGGGCGGTGTCATCCGCAGTGTAGACACAGTTCGCGACCAGCTCACCCTGCGCGTTTACGGCAATGGCGGTCGTCCTGTCAAAATCCTTTTTGATGAGCGCACCAGGGTCTTCAAGGATGGAACCAAGATCAACCTGCGTGATCTCCGGCCCGATGACCATGCCACAGTCGAGACTGTACTCGACGGCACCACCGTCTTCGCAGTCTCCATTCACATGCTGACCAAGCAGCCCGAAGGCGACAGCCAGGGCAAAGTCCTGGACTTCAATCCCTCTACCGGCGACCTCACCATCAGCGATTCGCTCTCGCAGGAGCCCATCAAACTACGCGTCCCCCCGGGCACGACCGTCATTCGCGAAGGCCAGGCCGGACGCCCCTCGGGCGGCGGCGACCAGGGCGCTCCCGGCACCCTCTCTGACATCTCCAAAGGCACCCTCATCGGCGTTACCTTTGCCGCTGACAACAACGGCCGCGGAAATGTCAGCCACGTCTCCATTCTTGCGACGCCTGGCTCGACGTTCCTCTTCAGCGGCAGCTTGACGTTCCTCGACCTCCACGCCAAGACTCTTACCGTGAACGACGCCCGCGACGACAAGAACTACAAAATTGCCTTCGACCCCGACCGCTTTCCCGTCAGCAAGGACCTGAAAGTCGGCGCCGCCGTCAATGTGAACGCCACCTATGACGGCACTAACTACACCGCCACCGACATCACCGCCCACTAGCAGTCACACAGGAGGATCATCCGTGCTTCCGCAAACTTTCGCCGCAACGCTCCTGAAGAGTCCCAACAAGGGCGGCTGGACCTACGTCATCTGGCCGGAATCCGTCGCCTTCTTCAAGACTGGCGGCGCTGTGAAGGTCAGCGGCACAATCGACGGCCAGGCCTTCGAAAGCTGCTTCATGCCCATGGGCGACGGTAACCACATGCTCCCCGTCAAAGCCGACATACGGAAAGCCCTCAGTAAAGGCGTAGGAGATACCGTCAAGGTCATCCTGGAACAACGCCGCTGATTCGAAGCTTTCTTCCGAAGTTGAGAGCATAGGGAAGCTTCTCTTCGACCCACAACCCGACGGGAGGAAGCAAGCGGCCTCCCTCCCATCCGCACGCGTAGCGATCAGTGCACCGCAACCTCCACAATCTGCCCCATACCCGGACCTGCCGCGCCCCAGTTCGACACATACAGCTTGCCATCCGGACCAAACGTCATCCCCGTCGGCACACTCAGTCCGGTAGCCACATCCTCAATACTGCTGTCAGGCCGCACCCGCACCACCTTACCCAGTCCAGGCGTGGGATACCCGGCAGCCGAAGAGAACTCCAGCGCGTATAGCAGGCCGTCCGGACCGACACGGACGCAGATCACCTCCGTAAACCCGGCCTTGGAGCTGACGATCTTCAGCTTGTCCTTCGTCAGATCGTGATCATCCAGCCCGGGAACCGCCCCGAAGTAACGATCTTCCGACGACAGTGTCATCACTTCCGCAGCGTTCGCGATCGAAGGAAACACACTCAGGTTGCCCAGGTAATAGGTCCCGTCATACTCTGCAATCGTCGTCGGTACGATATGGCCCTGCCACGACGACGTGTCGATCAGCCGAGTTACCTGACCCTGCGGCGTGATCGCCAGCACCTGGCCATGATTCGCCTCCACCGCTACCAGCTTGCCGTCTTTGGCAATCAGGCTGTACGGGGCACCATCCGGCTCGAAGTCGCCCAGGTCCGGTGCGAGTGTCGGATGCTGCATGATAAAGGCACTCAGGTCGGCGACCGTCTTCCAGTTGCCGCGCGTCAGGTTCACCTTGGCAATCTGGTTCGGCAGGTTGGGATTACCATGCGAACACCCGCCGCCGGACGTCAGCGCATACAGATCTCCATTCAGGAAAGCGATGTCGGCGACTCCCATGAAGTCGTTCATGGAATCGATCGTTGAAGGAAAGCCGGAAGCAACCGTGGTCACCTTGCCGCCGGCGTCCAGCCGGACGATAGAACCCGTCTGGCCGCCCTTGTATGGTCCGACCGGTCCGGGAACCTGGGGGCAGACGCCAACCGTTGAGAGGGTGCCGCCCGTCCCGGCCTCCGCGATATACAGGTGACCATCCGGACCAAATGCCAGCCCGCGTGGCCCGTTCAGCCCCTTCGCGATCACGGTAACATTGCTGGAAACCTGGGCCATGGCATTGGCCGATACGAAGCTGACCGCCGCAAGGGCAAAAGGCAGCATGGAACTTGCAAAACGATTCTGAAACATGGGTAGACCTTCCTGGAAGACCTTCTTCTTTCGATCTTCGCGAAAAAGGTAGCTTTCCCATGTTGACCGGGTAAGTATCGGGACGTAACTTACGGTGTGTTGCTGGATATTTCCAGCAGTCGGGACGTGTTTTCGTGGGTGAACTCTATCAGGCCGATCAGCCGCAGCTCTTCGAAATGGAAGCCGAACTCGGCAGGCTCTTAAGCTCGCGCATCTTCCAGCAGGCACCGCGCAGTCGCATGTTCCTGAATTACGTTGTCCGTCTTGCCATCCGGAACCCGCTGGAGCGGCCAAAGGAATACACCATCGCTGTCGAAGTCTTCGGCTGCGATCCCACCTATGACTCATCCGTGGACGCGACCGTGAGAGTAGAAGCCGGCCGCCTTCGCACCCGTCTGCACGACTACTATGCGAACGAGGGCAGGGAAGATCCATGGATCATCGACATGCCCAAGGGCGCATACCGGGCTACCTTCCAGCCCCGCACCGCCCAGCCGGCAGCCCAGCCGCTGGAAGTCGTCCCTCCTCAAGCACCCATCCATCCACCAACTCCCGATCTACGAAAGCTCAACTCCGCCTGGAAGCTGGGTCTGGTCGCCGCAGCACTCGTGTTACTTGCCGTCACCGGATGGCTGGTCTGGAAGACCCAGAAAACCCGTTCCAGCCGTGCCGACGCTCAGCCGACAGAAATCATCATCGACAGCTTTGCCAATCTCACCTCCGAGCCGGATAAAGATGCCACAGCCCGGCTGGTGACCCAGGACGTGGAACGTCTCCTCTCCGCCGTACCCCGGGTTGCAGTGATCCATCGCGCCTCGGATACAGCCGACCATTCACCCCAGGCACAGCCAGCTGGACCGAAGCGCACGCGACAGGTCCGGCTCACAGGAACCCTGCGCCGGGATGCTGACGATCGCCTGGCCGTCTCCCTGCAGCTCGCGAACACAACAGACTCCGTCATCGTGCTTGATCGTGAGTATCTCCTCGAACTACCCGACACCCGGTCCACCCAGGCCGAAATCTTCAACGACATCGTGCGCGTCCTGCGCATTGATCCTGAAGGCAGTTCGGCTGCACTCCCGGAGCAACGTCCCATCTCTCCCGCTTCTCTGCAGGACTTCAAGCTCGCGACGAGTCTCCGTGAGAAGGAGAATCCTGAAGATCTGCGCACCTCCATCCAACTCCTCGAAAAGGTTGTCGCCCGCGATCCGCAATTCGCCAGGGCCTGGGCCGGGCTCGCTGAATCGCATACACTGATGGGCCTCTACTTCGAACCACCGCGCGATCACATGCCCCAGGCACGCACCGCCGCCGAGCGCGCCATTGCCCTCGATAGTTCCCTCCAGGGAGCACACGGTAGCCTGGGGGTCGTGCACCTTTTCTATGACTGGGACTACCCGGCCGCGCACGCCGAAGTCGTCAACGCCGAGGCCGAAGCCCACGCCATTCACCAGCTCGCCTGCTTCTCTCACCTGCTGGAGCGCACCGGCAGCGAACGCCGCGCCGAAGAAGAAATCCTGCGCCTGCTCGCCTATGATCCACGCTCCTCCACGCTTATCAGCGAACTGGGCTGCATCGCCTACTACCGCGGCCAGTACAACGACGCCGTGGTCCATTACAGGGAAGCTCTCAAAGGAGATCCACGGTCAGCCGTCGCTACATGGGGGCTGGGAAAGTCACTGGGCCAGATGGGCCGTTATCAGGAGGCGCTACAGGTTTTACGCGGATACAGCCGCACCAGCGGCTTCGAACCCCCGCTCATTACCACTGAGATCGCTTACCTGGAAGGACTTTCCGGACATGTCGCCGAAGCCCGTGCCATCATCGCGAAGCTGCAGCAGGCGTCGCAGACTTCTTTCGTCGATCCCTACTTTATTGCCCTCATCTACCACTCACTCCACGATGAAGAACACAGCTACCTGTACCTGCAGAAAGCCTTCAACATCCGCTCGCCCTTCCTGGTCTCGCTCAGCACCGAACCCAAGTGGCTGAACGCCGCCGGCGATGAGCGTTTCGCGGTCCTGTTGCACCAGCTGCACCAGAACGACATACCGGCAAGCTGATCCGCTCGCGGCGACCACCTGGTCTGCAGACAGTGCTACAAACGGGAGACAGCCATCCATGGTCACCATTCTCGTAGCTACTGCGGCCGGCGCTTTGCTCTACAGCGACACGAAGGAACCAAGGTCGGAACTTCCCGGGCGGCGTTTCACTGCCCTGAGCGCCAACCCCCACGGGACCTGCCTGGCCGTCTTAGAGGAGCGCGAGATCTGGAGCCGCAACCTCGATGGTGCATGGACACACATCGCATCCACCGACATCAACCTGCAATCCATTGCCTCCACCGGAGCAAACATCTTCTGCGGAGGAATGGATGAAGCAGCGATCATCCGCATCTCTTCCACCGGCGTAGCGGAGCGCTTGCCGAACTTTGATCGCTGCCCAGGCCGCAAGGAGTGGTTCGCCAATGGGCCACCCCTGGGAGTCCGCTCTCTCACTGCCAACCGTGACGGCGTGGCCCTGATCGCGGCAGTCCACGTGGGCGGCCTTCCCTGTTCCATGGATCAGGGTGAAACCTGGAGGCCCACCATCCCCATCCACTTCGATGTTCACGAGGTACGCGCACATCGAACGCTGCCCAACCTGGTTGCCGCAGCCGCTGCTGCGGGCTTGTGTGTCAGCAGCGATGCCGGTCAAAGCTGGCAGGTAATCTCGCACGGCCTTGCACTCACCAACTCACTCGCGCTAGCCGTCCTTCAGGATGCGGTCCTCTTCTCTATCGCCGACGGCCCTTTCGCCACTCAATCCCAGATCTGGCGGTGGACCCTCGGCGATGACCATGTCACGCAGGTACGCGACGGCCTGCCGGACTGGCTCGAAGGCAAAGTCGATACCGCCCAGATGGCTTCGGCAGGTGACCGCGCCGTCATTCTCGATGGAGCAGGGAACCTGTGGTATTCAGCCTCCGAAGCGAGAGACTGGAAGCACCTCGCGACCAGTGTCCCGCGCGCTTCCGGGCTCTTGATTCTCCTTTGACCCAAAAAGAAATCGCCCCCGGAAAGCCGATGTTCCGGCCATCCAGAGGCGATCTGTTTCGTACAGGTTGCGACCCTACGCCTACGGCCCCATCGCCGTCGGCGTGCAGGGATCGTACCCCAGCGTCGTCGGTGTGACCGGTGCCGGCGGTGTCGGCGGCGTCAGCCATGGCACATTTGTGAAGTCGAAATACTCCAGCAGGTTCGGCTGGGCCGCATCGCGATTCGTCAGGTACGTGCCGTTTCCAATAAACCGGTCCTCCACAAATCGAATGACCGCCGTATGATCCATCGGCGTATTCGAGACATAATGCTTCTTTGTGAACGGCGAGATGATCATATTCGGAACCCGGAATCCAATCTGCGCCGCAAACCCCTGCTGCGCAGCCGCATCCCCTGCATGCGCTCCCGGATCACTGGCGCGCAGGTCGCAATTGGTCGAAGCCACCATCCCGTTGGTGGGAACGCACGGCAGGAACGTATCCGGATTGACCGCGATACTTGAGATATCGCCCGGCGTCACCCCCAGCGTCGTAGTATTCGTCTTGTCATTCGAGTGGCCCGGCACCGGCGGCACATGCTCATACGGGCCGCCGCCTTCGTCATAAGCCAGGAAGAATACCGAATCCTTCCATGACGAACTCTGCATCAGCGCATTCACCAGGCTCGCCACCTGCGCCTGCCCGGTCAACACCGACTGCCCCGAACCGGGATGCTCGTCACTGTTGCCATACCCGGCCTCAATGAAGGCAAAACTCGGCAGGGTTCCGTTCTGCAGATCCTGCGTGTACTGCGAGATCTTGGCAATGTGGTTTGTATCGATACAGAACGAGTTGGACGGATCGCCCAGCGCAGCCTGCGACCCGACTGTCGTGCCCGTGCAGGGCGTGCTTCCATTGCCGTTCTGATACAGGTACTGGTACGAGTAGGACAGGTTTGAGAAGTCCGTCGCCGGATAGTAGGCATTGGCATTTGCCGAACAGTCATCGGACGACAGGCACAGCCCTGTACTCACCGTGTAGTAGATCTTCCAGTTCACATGAGCCGCATCGAGAGCCTCGAAGATATTGTTGGCGTTCAACTGCGGCAGATGATCGTCATTGCCTGGATCGTAAACCAGGCCCTGGGTAGTCCCGCCCGTGAACGTCGCAATCCGGTTCGAAATACTCTTGCTAGCGACTGGCGAGAACCACCGGTTCGACAACGCGAACTGCGAAGCCATGTAGTAGTAGTAATTCAGGAAGCCCTGGTCGTAATACCCCATGACTCGTTCGCCCTGGGTATCCGAGAAACTGCCCGAGCAAGTCATGCTGGCATTGCAGGCGGTCGCAAAGCCCTCGCCGTTGTGCACGAAGCCATCCATGTTGATCGGCCGCGTCGGCAGGAAGTTGTAACGGTTCACATCCCCATAACTGGAGATCCAGGCAGACGTCATATCGTCCACGCACGTACTCTTCAGCTTGAACAGGGAATAGGAATTGTTCTGGTCGTCCAGGTTGGTCGTGGTGGTCAGCTTATCGTCAATACCATCGACGTTATAAGTCTTGCCGTCATCCCCCACGTTGAAGTTATTAGTTGCGCGGTACGGGTTCAGCATGCCGAAGTAGTTATCGAACGTGTGATTCTCCTGCAGCATGAAGATCACGTGATCGATCGACTGTACGCTTCCCGGCGCCGTCACCGCCACGGTCGTCTGCGCCGGAGTCGTACCGCCCGGGCCCGTGGCCGTTGCCGTGTAAGTAGTGGTGGCCGCTGGCGTCACCGACAGCGTACCTCCTCCGGGAGGCAGCGTCGGTAAGGCGACTCCGTCCGTTCCCGTCACTGCCACAGAGGTATCGTTCGCCGCCGCAATCGTAAGAGTCGAAGCATTGCCGGCAACTACCGATGCCGGATTAGCCATGATCGTCACGGTCGGCACCGGGTTCGGCGTCACGGTTACGATCGTTGTCGCCGTCACGTTGCCAGTTGCCCCCGCAGCCGTCGCGGTATAGGTCGTTGTCTGGTTCGGTGTCACGGACTGCTGACCGCCGCCTGCCGAAGCGAGGGGATAACTCGAGCCATCCGAGCCGGTGATCGTCACAGCAGTATCTTTGGAAGCTACAACGGTAAGAGTCGCAGTGCTGCCCGCCGTGATGGACGTTGGATAAGCAGTGATTGCCACCGTTGCTCCGGGTGTGGCCGTCACCGTCACCGTGACCGCAGGAGCAGAGGCTGTGCCGCCAGGACCTGTCGCCGTCGCCGTGTAGCTGGTCGTAACCTTCGGGCTCACCGTGAACGTACCGCCGCCCACCGGCTGCGGGTAGCTGCTGCCGTCGGAGCCGTTTACCGTAACAGTCGCCGCATTGGTCGCCGTCACTGTAAGCGTCGAGGTGTTCCCCACGGTAATGGAAGCCGGTTTCGCAGTCAGCGTCACCGTCGGCGCGGGAGATGTAGGCGGCGGCGTCGTCGAGTTACTTACCGTCAGCACGGCGGTAGCTGTCGTTGTTCCACCTGTGCCGGTCGCGGTCGCCGTATAAGTAGTGGTTGCCGCTGGATTCACCGCATGCGTCCCGCCCGTGGCTGACATGGTGTAACTGCTGCCATCCGTACCAGTGACCGTCACTCCCGAGGCATTGGTTGCTGTCACGGTCAGGGTTGAATTTGTGCCCGGGGTAATCGTCGTCGGGCTCAGCGAAGCCGTGACCGTCGGCGCTGTGGGCGTCGGCACGTTCGTCATATTCGCACCGCCGCAACCTGCCAGGGCCAGCAGCAACGGCAGACCCAGCACAGTGGCCATCACGGTTACGATCGGGGACAGGAAACTGGCAAGGCGTCCCTTGGCCGGCAGATTCACGACCGCAGGTTCATCGCAGCATCGTGCGCTCGATAAGCCGGAATAGGAAACACTCTGAGACTGGGACATTGCGTCGACACTCCATGGAAACTACGCGCGGCAGACCCGCACTGGATTTGTTCGTACGTCATGCGCCGGTACAGCACCTGCTGTCCATCGCATCAGGGGATCTGAACCCTCTTATCTGGTACGACTACCTAAAAGTCACCCTCCAGGGCCGAGCTTCCCTGGTAATGATCGCTGCCCGTATGATCCAGCGCAGCTTCTGCCTTCCGCCACACCGCCCCACCCGGACCGTCGATACCATGACTCGCTGCTTCCAGCCGGGGACCCTTCCCTGCGCCTTCCGGACCCTGGCTGAACGAACCTGCCTGCAGCGTCTTGCCTGCGCGCGAAAACAAGCTGCGCAGCCATACCGGACGCCGCCCCGGCAATTTGCCGGCATTGCGGATCGCCCGCTTGTACTTGTTCAACTCGAACCAGCGCAGGTAGTTGCGAATGACACTTGGCATCGTCATCTGCAAACCGGCCGCGAAGTTCCGCTCCCCCATGCTCCGCATCAATTCCGGAGATTCGAGGATCGTTGTCAACTGTTCTGCCAGGTCAGCCGCGTCGCCTGTTTTGTAGAAGCTGACCGCCATGTCCTCATCTGCCACCATCTCGCGAAAATCCGTGATATCGGCGCAAACAATCGGAACCCCATACTCACACGCCTGGTGCGCCGGACCGCTCGACCCGGTAGACGAGTCATACGGCAGAACCAGTACTGATGTTGTCCGGAAAAGTTCAGGAATGGCTTCTTCAGGAACGTATCCGCGGAATTCGATGGGTAACTCAGCAGGCTGTGCTTCTCGAATCGATTCCCAATAGCCTGCCTTAGTATGGTGGTTCGCCCCGGCAACGATCAACCGGGCATTCGGCACCTTTTTCAGTACCGCAGGAAAAGCTTCCATCAAAGTTTCAAGCCGCTTATAAGTACCCCAGTGGCCGATGGCCAGAATCCGCAGATCCGGATTTCCGCGCTTGGTAAAGTCCGGATGGCTGGGCTTGAGCGCGAACGTGCCGTGTTTGCCCAGCAGCACGTTCTTGACCGCGTATTTCGTCACCAGTGTCCGCCGGTATCCAGGCAGCAGAACCGACACGGAATGCGCCTTCAGCAGGGCACGGGTTGTCACCTCGCTGCCCAGCCGGAACAGGCGTTCCCGTCGCACACCCGCCGCGGCAAAGTCCACATGTTCAATGATGTGGTGCAGCGTGATATGGGTGTAAAAGCCCGATGCGCGCGTCAGTGCCGGCGCCGAAAGCCCCGCGAACGCCGCAATAGGATTCTCCGGAGTCCCAAACGTCGAAAACACCAGGTTGAACCACACTACGTCCGGCTTCAGCTTGCGGATCGTTCTCAGAAGCCGCACCGGCGTCGTCATACTGCCGAACTTCCAGCATCGGATGACGTTGTAACCAGGCAGCTCTTTCTGCTGGTCAGCCTTGATCGCCTCGCCATGCTCGTCGGTAGCGAAGTCGTAATCGCTCAGCTCGTCCGCCAGGATCGTCAACTCTACGTGCGGATTGCGCTGGAGTTCCCGGGCGATGTGGAACGCATACTCGTTCAACTGGCGTCCACTCGGAGGGAAACTGGCAACCAAACAGATTTTCATCGGATCCTGCTTTCAGAACAGACTGATACTGACATAAGGTCGAAACTGCTGATTATTGCCACCGGTAAAGTTGAAAAAGGTCTCCTGCTGCAGACCTGCCGAAAACCGTATCGGGTACTGGAGCGCAACTTCACCGCTCTCATCCTTGAACCCGCGATGATAGGGCACTGCATAAGACGCGGATATACCACCCTGGATCGCGTCATAGACATGGAAGCCCTGGGTACGGGAGTAAGCAGCCGCCGCGCGCACGTTCCAGTTTTTTGCCGGGGCAAAATCTACGGTCCCCGCTGGGCGCACCGCCTGCGCAATCCCGGAGTGGCCGTCAAAGACACGCCATGCTCTCAGATCCTCGGCCACTGCTCTCACTCGTACCCGCTCTCCGAACAAGCGCTCTACTCCCACGTAGGATGACGTGTAGTAGTTCTCCGTGTTCACCGGGTTGAATAACTGGTCGTTGGCTCCCCATCCGGTCACCAGCGCAGTCCTGCCCCACGGTGCCCCTACCCGGAAATCCACTGCCGCCGACAATGCCCGCGAGTGCAGGTCGATCTCCGTAAATGGCCCGCTTTCGTGCAGGGCGTAGCCGCTCATCGAGATCGCGTTGAAGAACGAACTGGTATTTACGTACACAAATTCCCGCAGCAGGTTCTGATTCAGGTCCCGGGCATTGTTCGCGTCGCGGCGGATCGTGGCTTGAATGCCGGGATTAAAGGTGATCGAGTTGTTCCCGAAATGCACTGTGGGATTGAACCCGAAGTTGAAGTTATAGTCGTTCGTGTTGCGATTCTGAATAGCGTTGGTGCTGGGTACGGAGATTAGACCCCGCGTATTGCGCACCTGGAAAAACCCGCCGGCAGTCGGAAGCAGCCCGTAGTGGAGATGATAGGCAGTCGTCCACTGGGTTTCCAGCGAAGAACGAGGCGGCGGCAGCAGGGAAGTATCATTCGCAGGCACCGCGAAGGGTGCATCCAGCTTGGAGTCAAGCACATACACCGTCGTATCTTCAAAAATCGGATCGACCGAAAAATCCGACAGCAGGTTGAGCCGGGAGTTGATCTTCAATCCCTCACTGCCGCCCGTCGCCAGCAGACTCTGCTCCGCTGTCTGGTCCTCGCCCGCTGCCTCGGTTGCCTGCGCGAAGGCGGTAAGCGCCTGGTCCCCCTGGTGCTGCTGGCGCAGCAGGTTCGCATTTGCCAGCATCAACTGGTAATCCGGCTCTTCGGTCGACATGCTGTTGACCCGGGACAACTCACCTGACGCCCGCGTCGTATCGCCGATGGCCAGGTAATTGTTCGCCATGCCGATCCGCACCGAACTCTCCGGCGCCCCTGCAGTCAGCGCCCGCTGCAGGTAATCCTGTGACAGGTCGTACTCATGCAGTTCGCGGAAGACATCCGCGGCGTCAATATACTGCTCGCCTGTCGGCGGGAGCGTCTCCCCGGTCTCGGCTTCCATCATCGCCAGCGCCACCTGCCGGCTGGCATCTTCTTCGTGGTCCTGCTTCGCCATCAGCCGGGCAATGTCGAGGCGAACGCCTACCCGGTCCGATCCCGGAGTCGTCAGCGCCTTGCGGTAGTGGTCCATCGCCGCCGACTGGTCTCCCAGCAATCCCAGCGCTTCGCCGGTCGACACGTAGATACCGCTCAGATCCTTCTGCTCTTTCGCAGAACCCGGAGCCGCCGCCAGCTTCTGCTGTGCCTTTTCCTCCGCCAGCTGCACATATTTCAGTGTCTCGTCACGCTGGTTCAACTGGGCATACGAGCGCGCCATCAACGCATACGTGGGAGCATCGTCGGGATTCAGCTTTTGCGCAATCATCAGCTCGTCGATCGACTCGTGATACTTCCGCTGCGAATACAGCGTGCCGCCCAGGGCAAAGTGCAGTGCCGGGTCGTCCGGCGTGAACTTCAGCGCCGCCCGCCACTCTGCTGCTGCCTTAGCCAGGACATGCCTCTGCCCATACGCCGTGGCCCGGATCAGATGCAGTGGCTTTGAATCGCCCATCGTCTGCTCTGCCAGCTGCGACTGTTTCAATGCCCCCAGCGACTTATGCAGATCCAGATCCGCATACGCCAACCCCAGGTGCGCCTCGCCGTTATTCGGTTCCCGCTTCAACGCTGCTTCGAAATCCGTCGAAGCATCCTGCGGCAGCTTCAAATCGTGCAGCACATACCCGCGGTTCACATACGCCGTCACCACGTTCGGATCACGCTCCAGTGCCTCGGTAAAATCCTTCCGAGCCTCGTCCAGCTGGCCGTTATGCTTGTGTGCGTATCCCGCCAGCAGCGGGATGTCCGGCTCCTGCGGGAACGTCTGGTCATACTGCGCGGTCAGCTTCAGCAGTTCGTCATAGCGATTCAGATTCAGGTAGTCATAGCCGAGATACACCACCACATCCCGGTCCTTGGGCAGCATCGGCAGCACCTTCTGCGCCACATCCGCCGACTTCTGATATTCGCTCTTGAACGTGTAGTAGCGTTCCGTTTCCCGCAGCAGCTGCGGCTCTGTCTGCATGTCATCCGTAGCCCGCGCCAGCCACACACCCGCCTGGCTCAGCTTCTGCGATTCGATCGCCGCATTCATGCCGCCGGCAATAATCAGGGCGTTCTTCGTATTCAGGCCATAAGCCTTCACATAGGAAGCCTCAGCCTTCGCAAAGTCCCGCCGCGACGTGTACAAGTCGCCCAGCGCCAGGTAAGGCACATAGAGCGTCGGGTACAACTCCGCCAGCCGCTTAAAGTACTTCTCCGCATCCTGGTCCCGGCCTGCAGCCCGCGACGCATAGCCCAGCGATGTCAGTGCAAACTGGTTGTTCGGCGACACCACCAGGATCCGCGCATACGCCGCCAGCGCGTCGTTCGTCTTGCCCTGCTTCATCAGCAGATCGCCTTCCATCTGCAGCGTGTTCGGATCGCGATCGTTGATCGCCAGTGCTTCCTTCAGATCACTCCCCGCCCCATTCAGATCACCGCCGCTCATCTTGATCAGCGCCCGCAACCTCAGAAACTGTGTCCGCGCCGGACCCTTCTCATCGAGCGCTTCGATCTGCTTCTTCGCGGTCGCCAGCTGCTCCTGTGCCGCTCCCGTGTTTTTCAAAGTCTGGTTCAGCTGGTACAGATCCATGTGGATCTGGATGCCGTACAGCGGCCCCTCGGGTGGCGCCGGCGGCAGGTTTGCCAAAGCCTTCGTATATTCCTCAACGGCATCCGCATCCCGCGCCTGGATTCGCGCAATCTGCCCGCGAATCGAGTGCAGCCGATAATCCTCGGCGCTGATCCCCTGCGCCCGCTTCAGAAACGCATTCGCCTGCTCGATCGATCCGATCGCCACATGCGACTGTGCCGCCGATAACTGCAGCCCCAGGTCCTTCGGCATAGCATTCGCAGCCTGCGCATACAGCTTCGCCGCCTCCACACCGTTGCCGGACAGCTGGTACACGTACGCCAGCTCAGCCTTTACATCCGGCCGCTGGTTCTTGATTGACTGCAGCTGCTTGATCGCCTCCGGATAATTCCCGGTATCGAGGTAGTAACCAGCCAATGTCCGCTCGACATCCGGATTGTTCGGATCGCGGTGCTTGGCCATCTCGAGGTATCGGTTCGCGAGGTCCAGCTGCTTCAGATGCTGGTAGCTCACCGCCAGCAGCACCTCGCCGCGCGTTCCCGGCTGTGCCTGCTCACCTTTCAGCAGCCAGGTCACTGCGCCGGCGTAATCCCCCGTCCGCATCTGCAGTTCGCCCAGCAGCAGGGCATCGCCGGCCCGCCGCGGATCTTCCGCGATCACCTGCTTCAGCAGCTTCTGTGCCTCTTCATTGCGGCCCTGCATACTGTAGGTCTGGGCCAGTCCTGACAATCCGTCCAGCGACCCCGGCATCAGCCGCAAGCCATGGTTGTACGCATCCACAGACTCGCCCGTCCGGCCATTTAAACGCGACGCGTATCCCAGCAGAAACCACAGGTGCGCATCATTCGGGGCTGCCTTCACAGCCTGTCGGGAATACTCAAGGGCCTGCGCCTTGTCGCCACGCTGCAGCGCAAGCTCGGCTGCTCGCGCCACCCGGGCTTCCTGGATGTTCGAACCGAATCCAAGCTGCTGCTGCGGAGCAGGCTTTCCCGGCTCAGGTTTCGTCTGAGGCTTCGCACCAGCGTCGGTACCCATCTGGTAGGTCTGTGCCTGGATAGAAAGCGCAAAACCCAAGACAAGTAGTGATACCGATGTAAACTTCAGGCCTGTATACATATCACTCAAAGCTTCACCGGCACGGTAATAGTACGGCCATACAACTATTGTGCTGAGACAGAAAAACCTCCCATATTTGCATGACAAGATTGGCGTTAGCTGAACTACAGTTTATGCGAAAAAAGTAATGCATCACAAAGGGAATACCGGGCAACCCGGAAGTATGATTTGATATCAAAAGCTGGTCGCGAGGGCCCTTTGCCAAGATCCGAATTTGTAACTCCCACTGTCAAACCCATACCCATGAGCTTGATCGTGCTGGCCGCATTCATCGTGCATGTGCCGCTGCTGCTCATGAAGCTGCCGCTTCATTCCTACGACGGTAACTTCCACATCCTTTTCGCATCCCACTACGTCCACCACTGGTTCGATCCGTGGAATCCCAAGTGGTACGCCGGCTTCTCGCAGATGACCTACCCACCGCTGCCTCAGCAGATGGTGGCGCTGCTCTCCCACATCATCGGCCTGGATATGGCGTACATGACTGTTCAGTTCATCGCCATCCTGCTGCTGACCCTCGGCGTCTATCGCTTCTCACTGCTCTGGGTCGATCGACGAGCCGCTTCGTTCGCAGCCCTGGCCAGCGTCTTCCTGGGCTCGGAAAGCTTCCTCGTCTACGCTGCCGGTCAACTGTCCACCACCTCGGCCGCGCCTATCTATCTTAACGCCCTGCCTTATTTATTTGAGTGGATTCGTTACGGAAAAGCGCGTTCGTTCCTTAAGGCAGGCGTCATCTTCGCCGCCGCCGCCGCTGCCCACCACGCCACTCTCC
>CAZZUX010000057.1:0-24728 GCA_964657395.1 uncultured Ktedonobacteraceae bacterium | reverse complement strand
TTGGCGAAAGCAGCCTGCAGCATCGAGTATTCGCCAGAGACCTGGTACGCGCCAATCGGCACATCGAAGCGTTCGCGCGCTGCGTGGATCACGTCAAGGTAAGGCATGGCCGGCTTCATCAGGATCATGTCTGCGCCCTCTGCCAGGTCAAGCTCGATTTCGCGCATGGCTTCGCGCAGATTCGCCCCATCCATCTGGTAGCTGCGACGATCGCCGAATTGCGGAGCCGAATCAGCAGCTTCGCGGAAGGGACCGTAGAACGCCGAAGCGAACTTGGCAGCGTACGAAAGGATCGGCACATCTTCAAACCCGGCTTCGTCCATCTCGTCCCGGATTGCGGCTACCCGGCCGTCCATCATGTCAGAAGGCGCCACGATGTCAGCCCCGGCTTTCGCAAGCGATGTGGCGGTGCGCGAAATCAGGGCCAGACTTCTGTCATTGTT
The DNA here is from genome assembly GCA_964657395.1 of uncultured Ktedonobacteraceae bacterium. Lineage (GTDB taxonomy): Bacteria > Acidobacteriota > Terriglobia > Terriglobales > Acidobacteriaceae. The sequence continues at coordinate 24,285 of CAZZUX010000057.1, read as the reverse complement.
GATGTGATAATCGTCGCCCGATTGCTCGACGATGCCGCAATGACCATGCGCCGTGTATTCGCACAGGCATACGTCCGCGATCAGCACCAATTTCTTTGCGGCTGCGGTCTGGCGAAGTGCGCGCAAAGCCTGTTGCACAATGCCATCCTGTGCGTAGGCTCCGGATCCTTCGTCATCCTTGCTTTCCGGGAGTCCAAAAAGAAGCAGGCCGCCCAATCCTAAAGATGCTGCTTCTTCAGCTTCTTTGAGAGCTTCATCAATCGACAGGTTGAAGACCCCGGGCATGGATGAAATTTCCTTGCGGATGCCTTCGCCCGGACAGATAAAAAGGGGATAAATGAAAGCGCCGGGCCGCAGCCGGGTTTCACGAACAAGTGAGCGGAGCGCCTCTGTGCGGCGGGTCCGGCGCATCCTGGTGACAGGAAATTCCATGCTTCGATTCTACCGTCAGGCGTGCAGAGACCAGCACACCAGACGTAGAAAGGGCCCGCGCGATGGCGAGCCCTCTCTTAGACACCACTCAACAACTACTAGGCGGCAACCGAGTCGCGCAGCCCCTTGACCTTGTCATGCGAAGCCTGGATATGCTGCTGCTGTTTCAGCAGAACAGTCCGAACGCCCGCAGGCAGATCATTCACCTTCAACGCCGCCTCATAGGCACGCTTTGCAGTATCTTCACCCTGCTCGGCTGTCTCCAGAAGCGTATGGTCCGAACCACCGAGGCTGCCCTTCAGCTCGCCCCACGCACGATGAACGGCGCCGGAGGCGGTACCACCCTCCTGAACATTCTTGCCCAATGCCGTGCTCAGCGCAGCTTCCAACTCCGTAGCCAGCGCTGCACGATTTACCGACTCTTCCGCGAAAAAGCTCTTGAGGCGAGGTTCCTTCAAATGCTCGCTCAGCGACTTGAAGCCGCGTTCTCCATCATGAAGTACTTCGATTACTGTACGAACTGCGCTCTCTTCAAATGCCATAATGTCGTCCCTCTCACTAGCTATAGATGGCAAGCGCACACCCGGTGTTGCACACGCCGGAGAGAACCCAGCAAAGGCACTCTCAAACATTATGTTTTCGTGAAAGTGAGATTCACAGACAACCCCGGCTCCGATTTAGCCCGGGCCCCGCAGGCTACCATAAGCTGTGAGCCTGTTTTCGCCTGTCCCCGCCGCAATAGAAGAAATGAGCGCCGCCACACTCGAATGGCGACGATTGCTTGAGCTTGTTTTGGAATATGCAACGGCTGCTGCGACGAAACAATGGCTTGCGACCATGCAGCCAAGCTCCGACGCCGCGTGGATTCACAATCGTCACGCGACAGTCGACGAAGCCAGGATCTGCCTGGCGCAGGAACTGGTACCAGCGCTTGGCGGTCTCTTCGATCCTGAATTGCTGCTCGATCGCTCCCGCATTCCCGGCACTGTGCTCGCGCCGGAAGAGATTCGGGCCATGCTCTCGCTGCTCGACGACATCACTTCCTGGCAGGAACGTATCGCCGCCCTCGATGACGATGCAAGAGCACGCATGCCACTGCTGCTGGCGATCGCGGCCGCCATCGAAAAAAGCCAGCTGCCGGGCCTGGTTCGCTCCCTGCGCGTTCGGGTCAACCCCGACGGAACCCTCACGGACAATGCATCTGCCGAACTGCGCAGGATCCGGCGGGATATTGACCGGCAGCAGAAGCTGATCGAAGACAGCCTTCGCCATGCTCTGCGTCGACTGAGCGAAGGCGGCACAGCGCAGGACGAGCTCATCACCATCCGCGGCGAGCGCTTCGTCATCCCTGTGAAAGCAGAGATGAAGCGGCGCGTGCAGGGCGTCGTGCACGGCGCGAGTTCCAGCGGGCAGACGGTCTATCTCGAGCCGCTGGAAACGATCGAACACAACAATGAATTGGTGCGCCTGCTGGATGAAGAGCAGTCGGAGATCCATCGCATCTACATGGCAATCACCAGCGAACTGGGAGCTGAAGCCGCCACCATACTCGAGGGAGCGCGCGTGCTGGCCCAACTTGACCTGGTCTTCGCCATGGCTCGCTTTGCTGCTGCCTACACCTGCGTGCGACCGCAGCTTCTCGATGGAGATACTGCAGAGCTGCACATCGAGCGCGCCCGCCACCCGCTGCTGGAGCGGCGCCTGCGTGGCAGCGGCGGCAGTGTGGTTCCACTGACTCTCGCACTGCGCGATGACGCGCGCCAGTTGATCATCAGCGGCCCCAACACCGGCGGCAAAACAGTCGCACTCAAAACGACCGGCCTGCTCGCCATGATGGCGCAGGCCGGGATTCCCGTTCCCGCCGACAGCTTCACGCTGCCCATCTTCCACGCGTTTCTCGCAGACATCGGCGACGCGCAATCGATCGAGCAGAACCTGTCGACGTTCTCGGCTCACATCGTCAACCTGGACCGCATCTCGAAAATTGCAGATGACCGCTCGCTGGTTCTGCTGGACGAGCTCGGATCGGCAACCGATCCGGAAGAAGGCGCAGCCCTCGCCGTTGCCATCGCCGAACACTTCCTCGCGCGCCGCGCCTGGTCGATCATCTCCACCCATCACACCTCGCTCAAGATTTACGCAGCCCAGGCAACAGGCGTGCTGAATGCCGCGGTCGGCTTCAACGAGCAGACGCTCGCGCCCACGTACGAGCTACGTCTTGGCGTCCCGGGTGCCTCTGCCGGCATCAACATTGCCGCCCGTCTTGGGCTCAATTCCGCCATCATCACCGAAGCCCGCACCCGCCTCAACACGCAGACCCAGGACATTGCGCATTTCCTCGACCAGCTGCACGCCGAACTCGATGCCGTAACCGAAGAGCGGCGCCATCTGAAGACGCGGGAGCAGGAAGTGGCGCGCGAGAAAAACCGTCTCGACAGCGAAGGATTGAAGGAGTGGCGGGCGAAGGTACGCGATCTTGAAGGCCAGCTCGCCTCCTTGCTCAAAGACTTTGAATACCGCATGAAGGAGACGCTGGCCGCGATCGACGATCGCGCCACGCAGCAGAAGCTGACGAAAGAAGCGGATCGCCGGCTGGCAAAACTGCGCCGCGAATTTTCAGAGGAGATGAAGTCTACCGTCGTCGCCCAGCATACGGGCGCACACAAGGGCGACGTGCATGCGACGCCACATATCGTGCGCAACGTGGGGACCGGCGACACGGTAAAGCTCAAGTCGCTCGGCGGCAAAACGGCCGTGGTGCAGCGCGAACTCGATGGCGGCGGGTACGAGGTTGCGATGGGCCTGATGAAGATGCGGGTCACTCGCGAAGACATTGCAGAGGTCGTCCATTCTGTACAGCTGCCGGCCGGCACGCACAATCCGCTGGAGGCCGCCCGCAAGCGCGGCATCTCGGTCACGGTCACGACGCCGACCGACGAAGCGCGCGGCGAGCTGAACGTCATAGGCCGCACGGTGGATGAAGCGACCGGGGAACTCGAGCAATTCCTGGACCGCGCCTTCCTCGCCGGCTATCCCCGCGTTCGCATCGTGCATGGCACCGGCATGGGCATCCTGAAGCGTGCCTTGCGAACCCAGCTGCAGAAGCATCCGCACGTAGCCGGCGTGGAAGAAGCGACACAGGCCGAAGGCGGAGCGGGCGCGACCGTCGTTTCGCTGCGGCAATAAACGGTTACGTTCGGCACAAAATCGCCGTGGCCGTCCTTCCCAGCCAGGTGCTACGATGAGCGCCACCAGCACGCTTCAATCGAGCGGGAAGCATCAGCCGAGCGTGCCGGTACGGGAGGGCCGCCGTGGTCAGGATCATTACTGTCGAACGTGAGTATGGAAGCGCCGGAGCCGAATTTGCGCACCAGTTGGCCGACCGCCTCGGCTGGCGCCTCATTGACCAATGCCTGGTAGATGAGATCGCACGACGCGCCGGCGTACACGCCGATACGGTCGCCAGCTGCGACGAACGGCTCGATCCCTGGTACTACCGCGTTGGCAAAGCCTTCTGGCATGGAAGCGTGGATCGCGGTCCCGCACCGGTCGGCACTTCGGAGATCTTCGACAGCGAGCGCATGGTCGCTATGATCGGCAGCTACCTCAAGGAGCGCATTGCAGAAGGCCGCTGTGTAGTAGTGGGTCGCGGAGCCGCACCGGCACTGGTCGGCGTGCCCGGCGCCTTTCACATCTTTGTGTATGCGTCGATGAATCGCAAGATCAAGTGGTTCCAACAGCATTTCCCTGAACAGGCAGAACGCGCTCGCGAAGAACTACTGGCCACCGATCGACGTCGCGCAGCCTATGTGCGCCGCTTCTACAACCAGGATTGGGCCGACAGGCAGCTCTACCAGTTGATGTTGAACTCCTGCATGGGCTTTGACGCAATGGTCGGCGCGACGCTCGAAGCGGCCGCCCTTCACGCGCAGCCCGCGTCCGTCGCCGTCTGACTATTTGAGGTGCTGCGTCGGCACGTTCGGCGGAATCGTCAGCTGAAACTGCTCGTCGTTCAGCGTCTGGTTCACCGTCAGCTTCTGGATCGTAATCGTGATCTGGTACTCCTCCAGCGGCCGTTCGATGGTGATGACACCAGGAAACAGCGCATTACCGAAATGCTGATAGGGACCGTAGTGCACGCTGGTCTCAATCGCACCGGCAGCATTGAACGTATCCTGCCCGTCCGGTAATAACGTCGTTCGATCGAAATGGATGATCCGCTGCGCCTGGATGACCCTGGCTGGCGCTTTGGTCTGCTCGTAAAGCTCCGTCTTCTGTGGAGGAGGCAGCATCACGTTCAGGTTGTACTCCGGTGTCTCAATCTTGACCTTGCCATTGCCGCTGATTCGCGATCCGGTCGTCAGGAAGACGAGTCGGTCCGGCTGAATGGCTGGAACAAGGACGGAGTCGAAGAAAATACCCGGCCGCAAATTCTCGATGGCATTGGAACTCTTCTCGCTCACCGAGTTGGAACCAGTGATCGCCTTATTTTTGTAGGGGATGTACAGCTTGAAATTTGTGCCGTCGCTGGCCAGGTCAAACGCATGAGTGCGCAGCACCGGAACCAGGCCCAGGACACGCAGCGCATCCGGCTTGCGCAGCAGGATATAGCCGCCGAATGAAGTGGTATCGGTCTCTTTACCCCGTCTTGCCCCGCCAATCTGCGCTGAGAAATCTACCGTGGCAACCAGGGTGTTGAACGAGTCATAGCGTTCGTTCACGCTCTTCACGAGCTGAACGACGCTCTCATCCAGCGCCGGACCAGCACTCTTGGTCTGCTGCAGCTGACGCGTGTGGTACAGGCACCCGTTCAAAAAGGGCAGGCCTAGTAAACACAATGTCAGGAAACGGGATCGCATCATCTTCTTTAACAGGGGTCGAGCAGGGATGGGGGATCGCGCCGTGAGCGCTCAGTCATAGAGATTCAAGTATACCCGCCCCGTCCCGGAATCAGGTCGTCATCAGGGGGCAGAAGCTCGCTGTGCCCGGCGGTACGCCTCAACATTTCGATTGTGCTCTTCGAGCGTCGCTGCAAAGCGGGAATGCCCTTGCGCAGCCGGGTCGGCAACGAAGTACATGTATTTGCTGGTCGCTGGATGAATCGCTGCATTCAGCGCTGCGACTCCCGGATTGCAGATGGGTCCAGGTGGCAGGCCCGTGTGCTTGTACGTGTTGTAGTCGGACTCCGCCTGCAGGTCTGACTGGTAGATCGCTCCGCGGTACCGATGCTGCAGCATCGCGGCATAGATCACAGTTGGATCCGTCATCAGCGGCATCTTTGCCGTGAGCCGATTGTTCAGAACACTCGCTACCAGGGGACGGTCCGTCGGATTCGGCGTCTCTTTTTCCACCAGCGATGCCATCGTCACCACTGCGTGAAAGTTGGTGGTGAGGCCGATCTGCTGCGCCTGCGAACGAAACTGTTTCACCATGGCCGCGACCATCTGGTCCGCAGATTCGCGCCGCTGAAAGTGGTACGTTTCCGGATAAAGGTAGCCTTCCAGCGTCTGCGCATGCGGATCGATATCAGCCACCAGCTTGATATCCCGACGTGCCGCAGCCAGAAAATTGTCCTTCGTATCCAGCCCCGCTGCTTCCACCGCACCGGCGACGTCGAAGATGTTGTAGCCCTCGGGAATGGTAAGGACGCGATAGTAGACGTCGCCGCGTCGCAGCCGATCGTAGACTTCGCTGATCGTCGATGGGTGGTCAAAGCGATATTCCCCTGCCTGCAGCGTTCCGCCCTTGATGAGTCGCAGCACCAGGAAGGCATAACGGCTACGGATCACACCGGCCTGTTCAAGGTCCGCTCCGATCCCGCCAGAGCCGGTTCCAGAGGCGATGTCGACGAACCTCTCCTTGTTCGAGCCGGCAGGAACGAGGAACAGATAGGCAGCGCCGGCAACGACAATCAGCAGGACAAGCAGGAACAGACGCTTCAACGAGTTGACCCTTTCCTGCTTTCATTCCAGCCGCCGGAAGAGTGTTCCGGCTTCCGCAATTTGGATGCAGTTCCTCCACCATACAACGCATACGATTCTGGGAACGCTGGAGCCTGCGGCAATGCGCAACTCGGAACCCATTACGATAGCGGCATGATGCAGAAGCCCAATTCGGGCGACCTGGGCCTGGCGAGAATTGCTGCGCTGGACGTAGGACAGCGCCGTATCGGCGTGGCGATCTCGGACGGTCTGGGTCTGACTGCGCAGCCCCTGCTCACCTACAACCGCGCCAACCATCGCGACGATGGCCGGCAGGACGCAAAATCACTCCTGCGTCTTCTGCGCAAGGCCGAGTGCCGAGGAATCCTGGTGGGAAATCCGCTCTATCTCAGCGGCGAAGTCAGTCCGCAGGCACTCCGCGTCCACCGCTTTGTCGAAACACTGCGCGCCCACACCCATCTGCCAGTCACCCTGTGGGACGAACGCCTCTCGAGCACCGAAGCACACGACCTCCTCGACGAAGCCGGGCACGCCGTTCGCGGACGTGAAGCCATCATCGACCAGGTTGCCGCTGTGCTCATCCTCGAAAGCTACATGGAGACGATGCGCAGCCGGCTGACGGCCCTTCAGCGCGACGACATCACCTAGACCGTCATCACGTACAACGTATATTCCCGGTCGCCAATCTCCGTATACGGCACCATCTGGATGGACCCGGAATGCCCCTCGACCGCCCATTGCTTCGGCCCATTCTGCTTCGCCGCCAGCAGCTGCCCGCTACTCACGGCCGGTAAAGCTCCATCCTTCAGCGCGAACAGGACCAGCGGCCCACGCAACAGCGCCACCAGCTCCGGATGCCGCGCATCCACTGGCTCCAATCGCTGCTGTAGCGGCAAGTCCAGCTCCACCCGATCCCCGTCCTTCCACTTTCTGTGAACGGCTGCGAAGCTGCCTGCCTGCACCGGACCATCGAAGCGCTTGCCATTCACCTGCAGCGTCGCACCCTGCGCCCATGCCGGTATGCGGAAATGCAGAGTCAGCTCCTCCGGGTGAGAAGTCGCCAGCTCAAACGCAATCTGCGGCTCCAGCGGATAGTTGCTTTTCTGTGTCAGGCTCAGCCTGGCCTTACCCTCTGTCCACCGCACCGTCGACGGAATGTACAGATTCACGTAAACCGCGCCTGCTCCTCGAAAGTAGGTGTTGATCCGGTAATCGGCAGAAACCTGCGGCAGCGTGCCAGCGCAGCATGGCCAGCGGTTGTCATGGTAGAAGCGCTTCCCGTCGAGATTGTAGTCAGCATAGTAAAAAGCGTGGCCGTCCGCCTCCAGCTTCTTCGCGCCAAGGACAGTGTTGTACATCACGCGCTCCATGCTGTCGCCGTAGCGCGAGTCGCCAGTGACGCGCAGCAGGTAGCGGGTGACCTTGAAGTGCGCATAGGATCCACACGGAGTCTCAAAGCTGGAGTGCGTGTCCGTAAGACTCGCAGCCACATCACCGCTGTTGCGCGGTCGCAGTTGTTCGTCCGGACCCCAGCCGCCTGTCGCGAAGCTCTGTTCCTGCACCAGTGCGAAGCCATTCTGCACAGCCTTCAGATGCATCGCACTGCCGCCCACCATGTAGGCCTGCATGCCGGAGCTGAGAGCGTTCACATAGCTGTAGGCATGTTTCCCGCCCAGCACGTCCTCGCCCCTGGAAAGTGGCTCGAAGTAGGTGGCATCGTCCAGGTACTGCACCGCCATCTCCTTGTAGCGCTGGCCGGCTCCCCGCTGGTAGGCGAGGAACAGGTTCTCCGGCATGGTGTAGCTCTCGTCCCAGGTCCACGACGCATCCGGCGCCGGCCGCCACTTGTCCTGCCGGTCGCGATCCAGCGCCCTGCCCGGCAGCAGGGGTGCCGCTACATCGACCGTACGATCGAGAATCGCAAAGGCATCCGGATCATTGGCAAAACTGTGCGAATCGATAAGCGCGCAGACAAACTTGTCGAAGCAGTAAGCCGGGAAGCGATTGTTGTTATAAAACGACGGAGTGATCGTCTCGGCATATTGCTTGTTCAGCCGGATCACTCTTTCCCGCAGCACCGGATCCCCGGAGATGGCATAGTTGCGCGCCAGCGCCGACACCCACTGCCCATATAAGTGCGCCGGGGCAAACCCGGGACCGCCCTCGCGATAATCCCATTCCGGTGCATAGTGGTACCAGCCGCCAAGGTCCTCGCCCGGGGCCGGCAGGTTGGACAATTGTCGCAGCGGCATCAACATACTGTCGTCGCTCACGCCCATCAGGATGTCCAGAGTATGCTTGCGCTGCTCTTCATGTAGCGGACTGTTCAGCGTCACATCGCCATACCCGAACTCGGCGAGAGGCGCCGGCAGAATGCCTGTCCCCGTCTCCTCCCCCAATCCCAGGTGCGGATGAGCCAGCACTGCCGCCAGGGCCAGCGAGCCACCCTGGACAAACCGTCTTCGCGTGACGGGCCGAATAGAAGAAGCTGAAATTTCAGGTACCTGGCTCAAGGATGATCTCCGTTGCGGTTATACGCTCTTTCGATGATCCCCCCTGCCACGTGGATTCTGTCAAGGCTGTACGGCGCGTTCCTGCCAGCGAACCAGCCTGGTTGCACGGTATAATCACCGTTTGGCGATACCCGAACGGCTGCCGCTGTACGGCAGCTCCTGGCTTGTGATCGAAAGTCGATGTCAGGCCATCCGGGTCGCCTCGGAACAAAAGCCATGCCTGAAAAGATAAAAAAAGAACTGGAAGAACAGATTCGCATCCTGGAGTACGAGCTCACTACCGAGCTACCCCGGGAGATCAAAAAGGCCGCCTCGCTCGGCGACTTGAGTGAAAATGCCGAGTACCACATGGCCAAGCAGCGCCAGGTGTTCGTCAACGCGCGTCTCGGACAGTTGAAAAAGCGTATGGGCGAACTCGCCATGGTCGATCTGACCAACATTCCCAGGGATCGCGCCGCCTTCGGCTCCACTGTCACTGTCTTCGACACCACCAAGGATGTCGAGATCGAATACAAACTCGTCACCTCCGAAGAATCCGATGTCAGCAAGGGCCTCATCTCCACCACCTCGCCGATCGGACGCGGCATCGTCGGCAAGAAAGTGGGCGACATCGCCACCATCGTGACGCCGAATGGTACCCGCGAGCTGGAAATCCTCAAGCTCAAAACCATCCACGACGAAGAGCCATGAGCTGGACAGGAGCCTTCGGGCGCGGTTGCGGCGTCATCCTCGAAAAGATCGTCAACGGCCTGGCCCTGACGAAGATCTCGCCGAACTATCTCACGGCCCTGGGCCTGGTCATCAACACCGGCGCCGCCATCCTCTTCGGCCTCGGCAACGCGCATAACTATGTGAAGATGTTCCTCTTCGCCGCACTCGTCATCATCGGCGCCGGCATCTTCGACATGGTAGACGGCCGCGTCGCCCGCCTCACCGACCAGGTCACCGTTTTCGGTGCCTTTTTCGACTCCGTCATCGACCGCTACTCCGACGTCGTCCTCTTCTTCGGCCTCGTCGTCTTCTACGCCCGCGGCAATCGGCTGCTGTACGTCTTCCTGGCCGCCTTCGTGATGGCAACTTCGCTCATGGTCAGTTACACACGGGCCCGCGCCGAAGCGCTCATCGGCTCCTGTAAGGTCGGGTTCATGGAGCGGCCCGAACGTATTGTCCTCATCATCCTCGGCGCGCTCTTCGAGAAGTGGGGAGCCATGGCGCCAGTCCTCTGGATCCTTGCAGTCATCTCGACCATTACAGTTGTCCATCGCATCTCCTACACCTACGGCAAGACCAAGGGCATGCCCCTGCTCACCGCAAAGTAGAACTCACTCCTTATGCCGACTTCTCCAGTCTTGCTGGTACATGGTGGCGCCTGGGCCATGCCGGAAGAAACTCGCGCCGCACACCAGGCAGGCGTGCAGAATGCTCTCACCGCCGGCTACGCACTACTGGCCAAAGGCGCTGGCGCCGTGGATGCAGTCGAAGCAGCCGTCGCCGTGCTGGAAGACGACGAAACCTTCGACGCCGGCCGCGGCAGCTTTCTTACCCGCGAGGGCACTGTGCAACTCGACGCTCTCCTGATGGATGGCGGCAGTACCGGCACCCTCCGGGCGGGCGGAGTCGCCTGTGTGGAGCGGCTGCTCAATCCCATCCATGCCGCACGCGTCGTACTCGACCACAGCCCGCATGTCTATTTTGTTGGCCGGGATGCGGAGACCTTTGTCGCTCAGCACGGCATTGAGCTGGTCGACAATCGAGCCCTGGTCATCGATCGCGAGCTGCAACGTCTCGCCGCCGCTCAGCGCAAGGAGAAGGCCGGCCTGCCCGACGACACTTTCTCGGGATCCTCTCCAGCCCTCCAGTCTCACGACACCGTTGGAGCCGTCGCGCTCGATGCGCAGGGAAACCTGGCAGCCGCCACCTCCACCGGCGGCACGTTGAACAAGCAGCCGGGTCGCGTCGGCGATTCCTCGCTGATCGGCTGTGGCTGCTATGCCGACAATCAAAGCGCAGCCGTGTCGCTCACCGGCTGGGGTGAGCCCATCATGAAGCTGGTGCTGGGCAAGTGGGCGGTTGACCGGGTGGAAGACGGCCAGTCTCCGGAAGAAGCCGCCAACGCCGCAATCGCCTACCTGTACCGACGCATGGGCGGCCACGGTGGCATGATCCTGCTGGCGCCTGACGGCCGTTTCGGCATCGCCCACAACACACCGCAGATGGCGTGGGGCGTGCGAACCGCAGGCGGCGTGCGCACGGGAATCGAAATCGCACCGACCGGACCTGCCCGCCTCGCATGATCTTTCTCGCTTCAGCTTCCCCCCGCCGCAAAGAACTGCTCACCCAGGCGGGCTACACCTTTGACACTCTCGCTTCCGGCGTTCCGGAAGTGCGCAAACCGGATGAGTCGCCGATTGCCTTCGTGGTTCGCCTCGCGCGGGAGAAAGCAGAAGACGTCGCTTCCAGGCTGGCGCCGGAACGTGCGGCCGACGCAATCGTCATCGGAGCGGATACAGTCGTCGTCTGCGATGACGAAGTACTTGGCAAACCAGCGGACGCGGTCGACGCACACAGGATGCTGCGCCTGCTTGTCGGACGCACGCACCAGGTCATCACCGGCGTCTGCGTGCTCAAGGGAGACATCGTTGAAACAGCAGCAGAAGTCACATACGTGACCATGCACACTGTTTCGAACGAGGAAATTGCCGCCTATGTCGCATCCGGCGAACCGATGGATAAAGCCGGAGCCTACGCGATCCAGGGATACGCCGCACGATGGATTCCGCGCGTGCATGGCTGCTATTTCAATGTCGTGGGGTTGCCGCTGGCCGTAGTAACTGCGATGTTGGATGGAGTGAAGCGATAGCTATTGAACTGGAGCGGGAGCGCTCGTGGGGGAACGAGCAAGCTCTCGTCAGCAATGTATGGGGAAGATCAGGAACGCTTGCAGCGGACCGGGACAGGAGTCGGCTTTTTCAGCTTGAGCAATCCGCTGACCTGTAACAGAACCGATGCCAGAAGAACCACCTCGATAGTCAGCAGCATAGAAGCCTCCAGCCTCTTCTTAAATGATCGTACACAGTAGAACAGATGCTGCTCATCGCAGCTTCGACTCAGTAGCCTTTTCATCTGGCAGCAACATCGCCGCCAGCAATGCTGTTCGAGGAACGAGCGCATTGATCAAAACGGATTCATGCGCCGCGTGTGCACCTTCTCCTACTGCACCCATCCCGTCTAGTGTGGGGATACCAAGCGCAGAAGTAAAGTTACCATCGGACCCGCCGCCGGTTGCCGCCTCTTCCAGTACAAACCCGAGTTGCTCCGCGTAAGTCGCGGCCTTGCGAAATAACTGTACCGTCGCTCTCGTCCGTTCCATCGGCGGCCGATTCATACCGCCTTCCCACCGCAGCGAACAGGCCGGATCGGTCGGCTTCAAACCCCGGAACTGCTTCTCAATCCAAGCAACATCGCTTTGGTTGCGCACCCTGACATCTATATCGACCCATGCTTCGGAAGCAATAACATTCGAACGCGTGCCTCCCTGGATCACTCCCGGATTGACCGTCAGTCCGCGAACCAGGTCCGTCATCCTGCAGATACGCTCAATCTGCCCTGCCAGTTCACGAACCGCCGAGTGTCCAGCCTCAAAGTCGACGCCACTGTGAGCCGCCACCCCGCGCACTTCCAGCCGAAATTCGCCTACGCCCTTGCGGGCAGTCTTGTAGGCGCCCTTCAATCCCTGGGCAGGCTCCAGGACATACACTGCCCCAGACCTTGCAGCAATCCTCTCCGTCACCGGTCGCGATTCAGGACTGCCGACCTCTTCGTCGCCCACCAGCAGCAGCGTCACAGGCTGCGACAGCAGACCGTTTGCCGTCAGTGAGCGCAGCGCAGTCAGAGCCATCACCACGCCGGCCTTCATGTCGTACACGCCCGGTCCATGCAGACGGCCCTTGCGGGTCACCAGCGGCATCGTCTGCAGCGTGCCAGCCTCCCAGACAGTGTCAAGATGCCCCAGCAGCAGGATCGGCGGACTCGCCCTCAGCTTCCGGCCCGTCGGCACAAAGCGTGCCTCGAGGACATCGCCGTACCCCTTCTGCCGATGCCTTCGGACCTTGCCCCCTGGTTCTGTACACCAAGTGCCCACCAGTTCGGCAGCCTTGTTCACAGCCAGCCTGCTGCTGCTGGGAGACTCCACGCCCGCCAGCTCAATGATTTGGGCGATCATTTGCTTCCGCTCGGCTGCAATGCTCTGCTGGAGGACTTTCAAACTTCTGTGGGTATCTACCTGGGTAAGTAGCGGCATGGTTCCAATGCTCGTTGAATCCAGAAAATGAATGCTTTGTGACCGGATTGACGATTAGTGTGTCAAATTTGCCACAACGCAACTTTCCGGCTGGTCACTAGTCTATTTCATTGTCAGCAACATACAGAGTTGCCAAGGTAGCCAAGCTTGTCCATGGACAACCACTACGAGCAGAGTCTCGCAGCCATCGTTGAGTTTTCTGGTATCGGATTGCACAGCGGGGCACCCGTCTCGCTCCGACTGCTGCCAGCCCCCGCAGGTTCCGGCATCGTCTTTCGCCGGACCGATCTCGATAACTTCGAGATTCCCGCCAACGGTCAGAACGTCGCCCGCGTCAGCTACGCCACCAGTCTCATGCGGCAGGGCGTACTCATCTCAACCACAGAGCACCTGCTCTCCGCACTGATCGGCACCGGCATCGACAATGTCATCGCCGAAATCGATAACCTCGAACTCCCCATCCTCGATGGCAGCGCTTTGCCCTATGTCGAAGCTTTCCGCCAGGCCGGCATCAAGGTTCAGCGGCGCCGCCGGCAATACATCCGGATCCTCAAGAACGTCGAAGTGCGGGATGGTGAAAAATTTATCGGGGTGTATCCCGGCGACGGCTATGACATTGCCTACGCCATCGACTTTCCCGATCCCATCGGCAAACAGCACTTCAAAGTCGACCTGGCCTCAGGCGCCTATGGCACCGAGATCGCTGCCGCCCGCACCTTCGGCTTCCGCGAAGATGAGCAGAAACTCCGGAACATGGGCCTGATTCGCGGCGCATCCGAGTCGAATGCCATCATTCTCACCCGTGAGAAGGTTCAGAACGGCCCCCTACGCTATGAAGACGAGTTCGTCCGGCACAAGGTCCTGGACCTGATCGGCGACCTCGCACTCGCCGGCCATCGCATCTGGGGCCGCGTCGTGGCCGAGCGCGCAGGCCACGCCATGCACACCGCCCTGGTCTCCCGCCTGATGAAAGACCGTTCCGCCTGGGTGCTGGCGCAGGTGCCCGTCAGCAAGGAAGCCAGGGCGATTCCGGTTCGTGCGCAGCAGCTCGCAACTGTTTAGTCGGAGTCGCGTGACCCGCGAGCACCGCCAGCTCCTCGGCAATCCGCGCAACAACCGCCTCCCAGTCGCCCGCGGTTTCCTGCCGAAACAGTCTTGCACTGGGATACCACGGACTCTCCGCGCAATCGACCAGCCACCGCCAGTCGGCGTTCCTGGGCAGCATCAGCCACACCGGCCGCCCGAGCGCACCCGCCAGGTGAGCTACTGCCGTATCGACAGCAATCACCAGATCAAGTCCATTGATCACCGACGCTGTCATCGCAAAATCACCTTCCTGTGGTAGGACGCCCACAAACGGCTGCTCTGCCACCTGCTCAACGGCTCCTCGTTGCAGCGAGTAGAAGCTGACTCCCGGCACCTTCCACAAGCCTCTCAGGCAGGAAAGCCGCAGGGAGCGCCGGCCATCCACCCGGTTGCCCGGCGCTCCAGCCCAGACCAGGCCCACACGAAGATCGGCATGGCTCCTGGCCGGCGAGAAGGCCAGCCGGCTTCGATCAAGCAACAGGTAAGGAACAGCCTTCGGAATTGTAGCCAGATCGGTTGCAAACCCGACCGGTAGACTCATCAGTGGACAGTGCCAGTCGAACGCCGGCAGGCTTTCACCGCGTGACAGCAGCAGCGACACCCCGCACAGGCCTGCAGCAAGTCGCTTCAGCTCAGGATGAACCTCTAGGACAATAGCCACGCCAGGCAGCAGTTCCGCCACGAGCGGAACGTAGCGCAAAAACTGGATCGTATCCCCAAAACCCTGCTCGGCATGCAGAAGCAGCGCGCCCCGCTCGACAGACTCCCCCCTCCATTGCGGCTGAACAAAATTGCGCTTTGGCGAAGGGAAGTCACCCCATTGCCAGCGCCATTCCTGTTCAGCCCAGCCGCCGGTAAAATCGCCGCGCCGAAGCAATAGGTGGCCCAGGCAGACATGCGCCATGGCGTACTCCGGCTGCTGCTGAATCGCTCGTCGATAGTGCTCCTCAGCCTCTGCGAACCTGCCTTGCTCTGCAAACAGAAAACCCAGGTTGGCGTGGGCTTCCGGGTAGTTCGGCCGACGATGCAAAGCCGCGTGCAGACAAGTCTCGGCCTCTGCATACCTGCCCTGTAGCCGAAGCGCATTACCAAGATGGTTGTAGTACGGCGCCGATTCTGGCTGCAGCGCGATAGCCTTCAAATAACAATCAACCGCGGGCTGCGCCAGCTCCAGCTTGAAATATATGTTCCCGACGTTGTTATGAATTTCCGCATTGCCTGGCTTGATCTCCGCCGCTGCCTTCAGGAAAATCAGGGCCGTATCGAAATCGCCAAGCGCTGCAAACAGGTTACCGAGATTGTTGTACGCACTAAAGCACTCCGGATCGAGAGCAATGGCCTGCTTGTAGCTGCGAACCGCGCCTTCCAGATCGCCCGCCTGTTGCCGGACGATGCCCGTTCGCAAGTGCCAGTCCGCTGCGGTCCGAGAGTCCTCCGGCGACTTCATGAGCCGTTTTCTGCACGTTCACGAACCCCTCGCAGGAAGACAACAGCATCAACTCGCTGCGGCGTGTTCCTCGTCGCGCAGCAGCCGCACTCGCTCGCCAATCGCATACTTCAGCTTCTCGATTCCTTCACCCGTGACAGCCGAGATCAGATACACCGGCATCTTCTTCCGCTTGGCCAAGGCCTGCAGCTTTTTCAACTTCTCCGGATTTGCCACATCCGCCTTCGTCGCAACCACCATCACAGGCTTCTCATCCAGCCCATGGCCAAAACTCTCGAGCTCAGCCGAAATGACCTTGAAATCTTCAACCGGATCCTCGCGCCCGCTGCCATCCGAAACATCCACCAGGTGTGCAAGCACGCGTGTCCGTTCAATATGTCGCAGAAACTGTACGCCTAACCCCGCACCCAGATGCGCGCCTTCAATCAGGCCGGGAATATCAGCGACAACAAAGCTCTCTTCATGCGGCGCCTCTCCGATCGAGACAACACCAAGATTTGGTTCCAACGTAGTGAAAGGATAATCGGCAATCTTCGGCTTGGCTGCGGAAATACGCGAAATCAGCGTGGACTTTCCTACATTGGGATATCCGACTAATCCAACATCCGCCAGCAGTTTCAATTCGAGACGATAGACCCGCTCCTCGCCTTCGCGGCCAAGCTCATGTTCGCGCGGCGCCTGGTGCGTGGGCGAAGCAAAATGCTGATTACCGCGACCGCCGCGACCACCCCGCGCGATGATGACGCGCTCATCCGGCCGCTCGAAGTCATGCACCAGCTCGCCCGTCTCCTCGTCATAAAGAGAAGTCCCGACAGGCACTTGCAGGATCATGTCCAGCCCATCTTTACCAGTGCAGTTCGAACCCTCGCCATGCCGTCCGCGATCGGCCTTATGCTCCGGATTGAACCGGAAATGGATCAGCGTATTGTGACGTTGCGTCGACTCCATAATGATGTCGCCGCCCTTCCCGCCGTCGCCACCCGAAGGGCCACCTCGCGGGACAAACTTCTCGCGGCGGAAAGCCATGCAGCCGTTGCCGCCGTTTCCCGCTTTGATACGGATTTTTGCTTCGTCAATGAACATTTCTACTTACCAGTCTAGCGGAAAGGGTATGCTCGCTTCACTTCTCCCACTCTCGCGACAGACAACGCAGCGAACGCGTTCACACCCTGGATGCCAGGAGCGCGCCTGTCTCTATCGGTGGGAAACCTGTGCCTCCATGGACTCCTGCGTCCACTGGAGGTGAACAGCCGGCATATGAGACCGGCGTTTGCTGTCATTTGAAGGATTGCGCCGATGCTGAATTTGCCGTTTTCTCGATCTTTGCCCCGTCGCCCACAATTCCGCACAGTTTCCCTGCTGGATTTTGCGCTACGTCTATCCATCGCAGTGTCGATCCCGACGCTTTGCTTCACCCTCGTCACGCCTGCGGCCTTTTGCCAGTCCACGACCGAAGGCGCGATCGGCGGAACGCTGCTCGACCCTTCAGGGGCTGCTATTCGTGACGCCGTCATTGTTGCCACAGGTCGCGGCAGCGGCTTTGAGGCGTCCACTTCTACCGACAGCGCGGGCGACTTTCGGTTTGCCGGCCTTCCGCCAGGAAGCTACCGCGTCGAGGTCCGCGTTTCTCCCTACACACCCTTTACCGCCAATGCAGTCAAGGTAGAGATTGGCCAGGTCACGACCCTTTCGCCGCGACTGTCGCTCGGCTCGCAAACGCAGGTCGTTGTCGTCAAGGAAGAAACGCCGGTGATCGACACCACCTCGGCGGGCTTCTCTACCAACCTTGACCAGAATGCGGTGCACGGGCTGCCCAGTAACGGCCGGCGATGGTCCGACTTTGCCTTGCTGACGCCGACAGTTACACCAGACCAGGAAGGGCGCGGTCTGCTCAGTTTTCGCGGCATCAGCGTATTGCTGAACAACAACACCATGGATGGCGCTGACAACAACCAGGCCTTCTTCTCCGAGGAGCGGGGCCGCACCAAAATGGCCTACTCGACCACGGAAGCTTCCGTGCGGGAGTTCCAGGTAAATGCCTCGAACTACTCGGCGGAATATGGACGGGCGGCAGGCGGAGCCGTCAACACTATCACCCACAGCGGATCCAACAGCCCGCACGGCTCGGCCTTTTTCTACGATCGCGACAGCGAGTGGGCCGCCCAGAATCCGTTTACCCAGTTGACGACGCAGCCACAGCCCGGCATCTTCACTTCTTCACCCTTCACCCCGAGAGATCAGCGCAAGCAGTGGGGCCTGGCAATCGGCGGCCCGGTCGTCCATCGAAAGCTCTTCGGCTTCTTCGCCTACGATCAACAGGCCCGCAACTATCCTGCAATCTCGCAGCCTGGCAACGCATCCGCCTTCTACGCGAGACCAACCAGCAACGAACTGACCGCGCTGACTGCCCGGCTCGGAGTTGGTGCCAACGAAGTCGTCCTGCAGCAGTACAACAACGTGCTTACCGGGCTGGCAACTGAAACCGGGATGGTGCCTCGATCCGCATCCCAGTTGATCTTCTTTCCGAAACTCGACTATCAGCCGGATGACCGCAACCACTACACGCTCCAGTACAACCACATGCAGTCGAACTCGCCAAACGGCGTGCAGTCACAGACCTCGGCACAGTATGGAGTCTCCAGCTTCGGCGACAGCATTATCAAGGGCGACTGGGGCGTCGCCCGCTGGAACACCTTCCTGACGCCCACCCGGATGAACGAAGTACTGCTTCAATATGGCCGCGACTTCGAGGCTGAGCTCAGCACGCCGTCCACATCGTTCGAAGAACCCTTGACACGCAATCCCGTCGGTACCGCACCGCAGGTCTCCATTCTCAGCTCCAGCTACGGCCTCACCATCGGCAAGCCTGCGGCCCTCGATCGAGCCGCCTTCCCGGATGAGCATCGCACGCAGGTGAAGGATGTCTACACCCAGGTGATCGCAAGCCACGTACTGAAAGCTGGCCTCGACTTTAATCACGTCTCCGACCTTACCCAGAATCTATACGGCGGCGGCGGGCAGTACGTCTACGACAGCATGACCGGCTTTGTCGCCGACTTGCTTAACCCGGGTCATTGCGGCATCGGCGTCGACAGCTACGGCAATCTTCCGTGCTACTCCTATTTTCAGCAGGCCCTCGGACCCTCCCGCTTCAACATGAGCACCAACGACTACGCACTGTTCGTAACCGACGAGTGGCGCGTGCTCCACAACCTGACCTTGTCGCTCGGCGTCCGCTACGAATTCGAACAGCTCCCGCAGCCGAGCGGCACCCTCGTCAATCCGGACATACCTCAGACTGCAAAGATCCCGGAAGATCGCAACAACTTCGGTCCGCGACTGGGACTGGCCTGGAATGTCTTCGGCCGTGGCAGTACGGTCGTACGCGCCGGTTATGGAATCTTCTACGGACGCATCATCAACTCGACCATCTCTTCAGCCCTCGTCAATACCGGCTCACCTGGCGGCCAGCTGACCTACAAGATCAAACCAGTCGACCAGGGAGCACCGCAGTTCCCGTACATCTTCAACTCCTTCATCGCCAATTCGATCAAGCCGGCCGCTGTCTTCTTTGATCCGAGATTCCAGGCGCCGCAAGTCCACCAGGCGGAAGTCTCAATCCAGCAGCAGCTTGGTTTCCGCACCGACCTGACGATCAGCGCGCTCGCAAGTCTCGGCCGCGAACTGCCTGATTTCGTCGACACAAACATCGATCCTGCTGCCATCACCACTATCACTTACCAGGTCAAAGATCCTTCGGGTTCCGGACCACTGCCACTCGAATACAGAACGAAATTCTTTGCCGGCCGGCTCAATCTGAACTATCAGCAGATCACCGACATCTTCAGCGAGACGAACTCAAAGTACGAAGCAGCCGTAGTCACGTTGAAGCACCACATGCGCAGCCATTTCGAGCTCAATGCCAACTACACCTATGCGCACGCCATGGACTTCAATCAGAACGAAACTACCTTTGCAGACGCAAACGACCTGATGGACCCCACCAACTTTGCTGCCGAGTACGGACCATCCAACTTCGACGTACGCCAGCGAGCCACCGGCTACCTGATGATGCGCTCGCCCTTCCACGCGCACGGTTTCGCCGGTCTCCTGCTGAATGGCTACGCTGCAGCTCCCGTGGTTTCTGCGCAGTCCGGACTGCCATTCAGCATGCGCACCGGCGGATCCATTCCGGCGCTTCGCTACTACGACCGGGTCAATCGCCTGGAGACCCGGAGCGGTCTGGGCTACAGCATGAATGGATCAGGCGGCGACAATCGCATTCCCGGCCTGCCCCGCAACGATTATCGCTATCCCGGAACCATCAGCACGGACGCGCGCCTCTCGAAGAACACATCCCTCACCGAACACGTCCATATCGAGCTGCTGGCAGAAATCTTCAACCTGCTGAACCATCAGAATGCAACGTCTGTCGATACCACCGGCTACTACATCAGCAATCCAACAAAGGCCGGTGAACTGCCGACACTCACCTACAACACCAGCAAGACAGGTGTGCCCCTGTTCGGCACCATCACCAATGCAAACAGCAACACGTTATATCGCGAGCGGCAGTTCCAGCTCGGAATGAAGCTCGCTTTCTAGATTGCCGGCGCGATCATGACTACTGACCGGCTTGGTAAAATCAAGAAAGCATGGCGCACACAGAGCAGTATGACATCGCCGTCGTCGGCGCAGGACACGCAGGCTGCGAGGCCGCGGTCGCTGCTGCCCGCATGGGGCTGCGGACGGCGCTGTTCACATTCAATCTCGACCTCATCGCGCAAATGTCCTGCAATCCCGCTATCGGTGGAATCGCCAAGGGTCATCTCGTCCGCGAAGTCGATGCCCTCGGCGGCATCATGGGCGAAGTAGCAGATGCCGTCGGCATCCAGTTTCGCCTGCTCAATACCTCGCGCGGACCAGCTGTCTGGTCGCCGCGAGCGCAATGCGACAAGCAGCAGTACCGCGTGAAGATGCGCGAAGTCCTCGAAGCTCAGCCCAACCTGTTCATCAAGCAGGCCGAAGTCGTCGACCTCCTCATCGATCCCGCAGATGCAGCTCAGGAACCGCGCCGCGCAAAAGTGCTCGGCCTCAAACTACGCGACGGCCGCACCATCCATGCAGCTGCCACGGTCATCACCACCGGCACCTTCCTCAACGGCCTCATTCATTGTGGAGAAGAGCAGTATTCCGCCGGCCGCAGCGGAGAACCGCCCAGCATCCTCCTCGGCGAAGCTTTAAAGCGTCTCGGCCTGCGCGGCTGCCGCCTGAAAACCGGCACCCCGCCCCGCTTGGATGGCCGATCCATCGATTGGTCCCGCTTCGAAGAACAGCCCGGCGACGAAGACCCTACCCCGTTCAGCTTTCGCACTACCGACCTGCCGATGCGCCAGATCTCCTGCCACATCGCGCACACTACACCGGAAACTCTGCGGCTCATCCGCGAAAATGTCTCGCGTTCTCCAATGTATTCCGGACAGATCACCGCTGTCGGCCCACGCTACTGCCCCTCCATCGAAGACAAAATCGTCCGCTTCCCGGACAAGGAACAGCACCAGTTCTTCCTCGAACCCGAAGGCCTGAACACGCACGAAGTCTATGTCAACGGCATGTCGACGTCGCTGCCCATGGACATTCAGCTGCAGATGGTCCACTCCATCCCCGGCCTCGACAAAGCGGAGATGCTGCGGCCCGGCTACGCCATCGAATATGACGCGATCGACCCCACCGAACTCGACCGCTCCCTCAACGTCAAATCGTTTGAAGGCCTCTACCTCGCCGGCCAGATCAATGGCACCTCCGGCTATGAAGAGGCAGCCTGCCAGGGCCTGATGGCCGGCATCAACGCAGCCCTGTACGTCAAACGCGAAGCCGCCTTTACCCTGAACCGCACCGAAGCCTACACCGGCATCCTCATCGATGACCTCATCAGCAAGGGCACCAATGAGCCCTACCGGATGTTCACCTCGCGCGCCGAGTTCCGGCTGCACCTGCGCATCGATAATGCCGACCGCCGGCTCACCCCCTATGGACGCCAGCTCGGCCTCATCGACGATCGCGCATGGGCCGAATACGAAGCCAAACAGCAGCGCGCCGTCGCTCTCGATAAGCTGCTCTCCATGCGCAGGGTCAATCAATCGGCTCTCGAAGCCCTGCTCCCGGACGTCGCCGCCCAGGTCGGCAACGTCGCCCAACAAACCTATGCCCAGTTATTAAAGCGGCCGGAGATGACCATCGAGCTGCTCTATCCCCTCCTGCGGAACGAAGTTGCAAATACTTTGGACGGGCAAGGTTCTCTGGCGGCATTTCTCGCAAACGCAGAAGGCCCCACCGGCAAACTTACTGCGCGTGCCCGCAACGAGTTGAAGGCCGTCGAAACAGAGATCAAATTCGCCGGCTATCTCGACCAGCAACGTCGTGCCATCGAAAAACTCCGCCAGTCCGAAGAGCGCCTCATCCCCGCCTGGTTTGACTACTCCATCGTCAGCGGCCTCTCGCGCGAAATGCAGGAGAAGCTCTCCCGCATTCGTCCACAAACTATCGGCCAGGCCAGCCGAATCCCCGGCGTTACTCCAGCAGCCCTGACCCTGGTCAGCGTCTTCATCGAGATTCAGGGCAAGCGAAAGCAACAAGCCGCCGCCCTGCTCGCTTAAAGCCCGTTACTGTGGCGGGGTGGCCGGAGTGCTGGCAGCCGGCTGCGCACCCTTGTAGATCAGCGGTATGTGAAATGGCTCCGCGGCATTGCTCTTCGCACGCGGCGTTGCCGCCTTCGTCTTCACAGTCGGCGCCTGCTCCGCAACCACCGTACGTTGTGAATTGACGCAGATCCAGCGCCCGTTCACCAGTTGGAAGACCTGCGTAAAAATACCCTTCTCATCCACGCTCGCAGGAGTTCCGGATGGCGCGCCCGAACCAGCCGTCCAATGCATCACGTACGTTCCGTTCACTACCTTCGCGTTGTCGCCGATCGTTCGCACATTCAGGACGGTCTGCTTCAGCCAGGCAGGCAACGCATCTTTGATGAACAGTTTCGCCACGTCCTGGTCACGCGTGCTGACATCCCCTGTAGCGGCAACATCCACCACTTGCGGCGAAAGCACATTCTCCAGCGCATACTGGTCGCGCTTGGTGATAGCAGCATCCCAGCTGTCTTCCACCTGCTGCATCTCGCGCAGCACAGCTTCCCCGCGGATATTGCTACCCGGCCCGCCGGATTGTGCAGACGCAATGGGAAGCGCCAGGGAGACAACGAACAGCAATGCAGCGGCAGCAGCGAAAACTGGTTTGCGTTTGAACTTCACTCTTCAATCATAGAGCGGACGTGCCCGCAACAAAAATCTACTGCAGGATTGCCTTCCAGGGGCCATGATTGGCACACATAACCCCGGTGATTCACACCGCACTGCACCACCCGGAATCCACCTACAATCGCTGAATACATGGCCACACTGTCTGACATCACGCTCGAGCGCGGGCTCCCGGCTTCCCTCGATGCAGAGCGTTCCATCCTCGGTGCGATCCTGCTCGATAACACCCATCACAACGAAGCCGCAGAGAAAGGTATAGTCTCTGAGGATTTCGCTCTCGACTCGCACCGGCGCATTTACCAGCGCATGGCCGAGCTCATCGACAATGGCCGCGCCGTTGACATCGTCACGCTCGCCGATGAGTTGTCACGACGCAAGGAAGTCGAAGCCATCGGTGGTGTCGCGTACCTTGCCTCGCTCACGGAAGGCCTGCCGCGCCGCATCTCCATCGAGGATTATGTACGCATCGTTAAGGACAAATCCCTCCTCCGTCAGCTGATCAATGTCGCGTCCTCGGCGATGACCGAAGCATCGGATCAGACCGACCCCGCTCTCGACGTCCTCAACCGTGCCGAGGCAGCGCTGCTGGAAGTGACAGACCGCGGCATCACCGGCGGCTTCGCCGATATCCACACCATCGTTCGTGATTCCTTCGGCACCATCGATGCCATCTGGAGTCACAAGCGCGAAGTCACCGGCCTCGCCACGCATTTCAAAGACTTCGATGCAATGACCAGCGGCCTGCAGCCCTCCGAACTCGTCATCATTGCCGCGCGCCCCTCCATGGGCAAGACCGCGTGGGCCATCAACATCGCACAGAATGCCGCCATCAAAAGCGGTAAAGTTGTTGGAGTGTTTTCGCTGGAAATGTCAAAAGAGTCGCTGCTGAAACGTATGCTCGCATCTGAAGCCTTCGTCGGCATGCGTAAAATCCAGACCGGGTTTGTCAGCCGCGATGATCAGGCAAAGCTGCTGGAAGCTGCTGAAAGGCTGACCGAATCGAAACTGTACATCGACGACACTCCCGGCATTTCTCTAGCCGAGATGCGCGCAAAATCAAGACGCTTGAAGCAGACCATGGGCTCGCTCGATCTCATCGTCGTCGACTACCTGCAACTCATGTCCGGCTCCACGCCGGGTTCAAACAAGCGCCAGGAAAATCGCACCCAGGAAGTCGCCGCCGTATCGCGCGGACTGAAAGCACTTGCGAAAGAATTGAAAGTGCCGGTCATCGCCCTGTCTCAACTGTCGCGCG
>CAZZUX010000056.1:0-24761 GCA_964657395.1 uncultured Ktedonobacteraceae bacterium | reverse complement strand
AGCCCATGCCGCCCGAGGTGAGCCAGCGCTGGTCGCGGCCGACTTCGATGGACTGGGCGGCCCACATCTGGTGCTGGCCGACGTCAATGAGAAAGGCTCCGGCGGCTTTCGAGACGGCTGACAGCTGGTGCATGAAGATGTTGGGGTTGATGCCGTTGACTTTGCCCAGTTCGAGGCGATCGTCGTAGCGCTCGCGGAGGGCGGCTATTTCGCTCCGCCACTGTTCCCATTCGGGCTTCGCGGTTCCGCGGAGTTCATGGGCTGCGGCTTCGAGGAAGGGCTTGAGTTCAGTGTGGACGGCGATGCAGCCCGGTATGCGGTTGTTGATTTCGCCGGGTTCGCAGTCGACGTGGACGATCTCGCGCTCACCTTTGAAGAAGGCGGTGTCGTTGCCGGTCTGGCGAATATCGAGACGGCTGCCGAGCACCAGCAGGAGGTCGCTGTTGGCGAGAGCGTGGTTGGCCCAGCGATTGGCGTAGCTGCCGATCATGCCGACGCGGAGGGGGTCGTCATAGGGCATGACGTCGACGGCGAGCAGCGAGTTGACTACGGGGAGGCCTAGGGCTTCGACGAAGGTGTGCAGGGCGGAGAGTGCGTTGCCGGCGCGAATGCCTGCTCCGACGAGCACGAGCGGACGCTTCGATTTCTGCAGCGCTGCCTTGAGGCTGGCCCACATGGAGGCGGGGATGGCTGCGGCCTGGGGCGGCGGTCCGAGATGGGCTTCGGGTTCGGGGACATCGATCCTGGTGTTCTGAATGTCCATCGGGACGTCGAGAAGGACGGGGCCGGGACGTCCCGCGACTGCGAGATCGAAAGCGTTCTTGAGGAGCAGCGGAAGCTCTTCGGGGGTGCTGACCTGCCATGCCGCCTTGGTGATGGGTTTCGCCATGGTGACGATGTCGCTTTCCTGGAAGCCGAGCTGCCGGATCGCACGGTCGCCGCGCAGTTCGTGTCGGTTGACCTGGCCGGTAATGAAGACGGCAGGCGACGAATCGAAGTGACAGCTGCCGATGCCGGTCAGCAGGTTGATGGCGCCGGGGCCGCTGGTGGCCATGGCGACTCCGGGAACGCCGGTGATGCGGCCAGTGGCGTCGGCCGCGAAGGCGGCGGATTGCTCATGATGGACGCTGACGACGCGGATCTTCTGGAACTCGTAGAGCGAGTTGAGCATGTGCGTGATCATGCCGCCGGGGAGCTCGTAGACAGTCCGGACACCGCGGCTGTAGAGGAATCGTGCGATGTAGTCCGACGCTTTCAAGATCATGGTGTTACCCCTTTCCCGTTTGGGAACGCGCTACCTGGTGCCAGCAGTCTGCAGCGGGTGTTCGATGGTGCTGTCCTGTGTAGTGCGGCCGGTCAGCCGAGATTGTTCGTAGGCGGCAATCTGCTGGAGGCTGAATGCCTGCATGTCCTGGCCGGCTTGCCAGGAGCGATACCAATCGACGAGCCACTCGAGTGCCGATTCAAGACGGAGACGAGGCTGCCATGCCAATTCGGCACGAGCCTTGCTGGAATCGAGTTTTAGATAGCCCGCTTCGTGCACGCTCTCATTACCATCGAGAAACCAGGAAGCACTGCCGCCCCAGCGTTTGGACATGGCATCGGCGATGCGTGCGACGGGCCAGGCGTCGTCGTCCCAGGGGCCGAAGTTGAACGCGTCGGCAAACTTCTTTTCTCCGGCGAGGAGGCGTTCGGCTAGGGCTACGTAACCGGCAATGGGCTCGAGGACATGCTGCCACGGGCGAATGGATTGTGGACGACGGATGGGAACGGGTGCGCCGCTCATGAAGCCGCGAATGAGATCGGGGATGAGGCGGTCTTCCGACCAGTCGCCGCCGCCGATGACGTTGCCGGCACGTGCCGTGGCAAGGGCGACTTTGTGCTGATCGAAGCTTTCGGGTGAAAAGAAGGAGCTGCGGTAGGAGGCGCTCAGGATTTCCGCACAGGCCTTGCTGCTGCTGTAGGGATCGTAACCGCCGAGGGCTTCAGTTTCGCGGTAGCCCCAGTGCCATTCGCGATTGACATAGCACTTGTCGGTGGTGACGATGACGATGGCGCGGACGGAGGAGATGGCGCGAACCGCTTCTAAGACGTTGGCTGTACCCATGACGTTGGTGGCATAGGTACCGATGGGGTCGGCATAGGAACGGCGGACGAGCGGCTGGGCGGCGAGGTGGAAGACGACTTCCGGTGCGAAGGCGCGCATGGAAGCACTGAGAGTGGAGGCGTCGCGGATGTCGCCGCGGACATCGTCGACGAGAGAGCCTACTTTGGCGGAAGCAAAGAAGTTGGGATCGGTGGAGGGGTCGAGTGCGTAACCGCGAACAAGGGCGCCTAGACGAGTGAGCGTCAGGGCCAGCCAGCCACCTTTGAAGCCGGTGTGCCCGGTGAGAAAGACACGGCGACCATTCCAGATGCTTCCCTGCTGCTGTGGAATCTGCTCGTTCACGTGCTTCTCCATTACCAGGTCTTCCAGGGAGCTTTGCCTTCTGCCCACATCGCTTCGAGTTGCTGCCGGTCGCGGAGGGTGTCCATGGGCTGCCAGAAATCGTGATGGTAGTAGGCGTGGAGGTTCTTCTCGCGTGCGAGTTTTTCCAACGGCTCCCGCTCCCACATGACGGACGGATCGTCGGGGAGAGTAGCCAAAATTTTTGGAGATAGCACGAAGAAGCCGCCATTGATCCAGCCGCCATCGCCGGTGGGCTTCTCCTGAAAGGTATGGACTTCAGTGCCTTCGATACCGAGCAAGCCGAAGCGGGCGAGGGGCTGGACGGCAGTGAGCGTCGCGTCCTTGCCATGGCTCTTATGGAAGCGGATGAGTTCAGTGATGTTGACGTCGGAAACCCCGTCGCCGTAGGTCATGCAGAAGGGCTCGTCCGGGCTGAGATGCTGGGCGACACGCTTGAGGCGGCCGCCGGTGCCGGTGGATTCGCCGGTCTCGACAAGGGTGACATGCCAGGGCTCGGTAGTGTTGCCGTGCACTTCCATACGGTTCTCGGTCATGTGAAAGGTGACGTCAGCAGTGTGGAGGAAGTAGTTGGCGAAGTACTCCTTGATAACGTATCCCTTGTAGCCGAGGCAGATGATGAAATCGAAGATGCCGTGATGCGAGTACATCTTGAGGATGTGCCAGAGGATGGGGCGACCGCCGATTTCGACCATCGGCTTAGGCCGGATAGAGGTCTCTTCGCTGATACGCGTGCCGAGGCCGCCGGCCAGGATCACTGCTTTCATGCCCAAACTTGCATCTCCAGGATTGTTTTGGCTGCTGCCTGCCGGGACTCCCGCAACCCGGCTGCCGCGTACCTCTTCTCTCATCATAGACGGGCAGGCGTACGTTTCGCGGGACTGCCGGGGACCCGTAGCGAAAAACTAACCTTTGTAACGGGTGGGGTATCATAGACAGCAGAATCGGCAGGACAAACCACGCGCTAAAAGGATAATGCCCGTTGAGTGAACGCTCTGAAGAACTGAGAAAACAGATCCTGGAGTTGACTGCGGAATATCACCGGGAGGCCTTCCCGGCCCGCTCGTTTGTGGCGGGACAAAGCGTGGTTCCTGTATCCGGCAAAGTCATTGACGGGGCTGATCTTAGCTCGGTAGTAGACTCAGCGCTGGACGCGTGGTTTACGACGGGGCGTTTTGCAAAAGCGTTTGAAAAAAAGCTGGCGAGATTTGTGGGCGTGCGCGGGTGCTCGATCGTCAACTCCGGTTCATCGGCTAACCTGGTCGCGCTGACTGCGCTGACTTCGCCGAAGCTGGGCGACCGCCGGTTGAAGCCGGGCGACGAAGTGATTACGGTCGCGGCCGGGTTTCCAACGACCGTGAACCCGATTATTCAGAATCGGCTCGTCCCGGTGTTTCTAGATGTGGTTCTCCCGACGCTGGAAATTGATGTAGCGCAGCTTGAACAGGCGCTCAGTCCGAAGACGCGCGCGATCATGATGGCGCATACACTCGGCAATACCTTCGACGTGGATGCGGTCATGGCTTTCGCCAAGAAGCACAAGCTTTGGGTGGTGGAGGACTGCTGCGACGCGTTGGGTTCGACTTATAAAGGACAGAAGGTCGGGACGTTCGGGGATATTGCGACACTGAGTTTCTATCCTGCGCACCATATCACCATGGGTGAGGGCGGAGCAGTGCTGACCAATACGCCGATGCTGCAGACACTGATTGAGTCTTTCCGCGACTGGGGCCGCGATTGCTGGTGTGAGCCGGGCGTGGACAATACCTGTGGCAAGCGCTTTGACTGGGAACTTGGAACTCTGCCGTGCGGCTACGACCACAAGTACACCTACTCGCACATTGGCTACAACCTGAAAGTCACAGACATGCAGGCGGCCCTGGGACTGTCACAGCTTGAGCATCTTGAAGAGTTTATCGAGAAGCGGAAGGCGAATTTCCGCTATCTTCGGCAGGCACTGGAGCCGCTGGAGCACCTCTTCATGCTGCCGCAGGCGACGGAGGGCGCGGATCCCAGTTGGTTTGGCTTTCCGATTGGCGTGAAGGAAGATGCGCCGTTCACGCGCGATCAACTGGTGAGGACACTGGAAGGTCAGAAAATCGGTACGCGTTTGATGTTTGCCGGGAACCTGCTGCGACAGCCAGCCTACCAGGATATTGAGTTCCGGCAGATCGGCAACCTCGAGAACACGGATTACGTGATGCGCAATGTTCTGTGGCTTGGGGTGTTTCCGGGATTGACGCGCGAGATGCTGGACCACATCGTTACAACGGTCACGCAGTTCGCGGCTGAGGCCGCGTCGCCGTCAGCTTCGAACGTGTCAGCTACGCTCCCCGTACTCTCCTGAGGTCTGCGATAGCCGCCAAGAGGTCGAACCTGGAGATGCAAGGACTCGCGAAGCACGACCTGGACTTCATCCTCGATGCAACTGAAGGATTGTGGGAAGACTTCCGTGAAGAGCGATTGTTCCTGACTGGCGGTACAGGCTTTTTCGGTCGGTGGCTGCTGGAAAGCTTTGTTGCGGCCAACCGACAATTTGGTTTGAACGCAAGTGTGATGGTGCTTACGCGTTCGCCAGAGAAGTTTAAGCAGACCTGTCCGCATCTTGCTGATGATGCTGCTATCGAGATGTTGCCCGGCGACATGCAGAATTTTCGATTCCCGGACGGCGATTTTCGATTTCTGATTCATGCAGCAACGGATGTTTCTGCGGCACGCGGCCAGGGCGGTCTGCAAGATAACTCATTGCTTGCAGCGACGTTCGATGGCACGCGGCGGACGCTTGATTTTGCAGCGTCGCATCGGACCCGGCGGTACCTGATGGTGAGTTCAGGCGCGGTGTATGGACCACAGCCATCGAGTCTTTCCCACATTCCTGAGAGTTACAGCGGAGCGCCGGATACCTGTTTGCCGGGCAGCGCGTATGGCGAAGGCAAGCGGGCGTCCGAGGCGTTGTGTGCGTCGTACGCGTCGGCTGGATCCTTGGAGTGTCCGATTGCACGGCCGTTCGCCTTTATAGGGCCGCATCTGCCGCTGGATAAAGGATTCGCGATTGGCGATTTTGTTCGCAGTGCGATGGCGGGCAGTCCGATCGAGATACGCAGCGACGGGACTGCCCTGCGTTCGTACCTGTATGCAGCGGACCTTGCGGTATGGCTTTGGACGATGCTGATGAAAGCACCTTCGCTGGTTCCGATCAATGTCGGGTCGAATGCAGCAATCAGTATTCGTGACCTTGCTGCCGAGGTGGTCGACGTTTTATCGCCGGGGTTGCCGGTGCATGTTGCCGGGGTAGTACAACCGGACATACCGCGAGCGCAATATGTGCCGGACGTTTCAAAGGCGGAGCAGCTGCTGGGTTTGCGGCAGACTGTATCGTTGCGTGATGCTATTCGAAGGACGGCGAGCTGGCATGGCTGGAAGGCCAGCGATATTCATCCTCAACCGCAAGGAGCATTCTCTTGAAGCTGATCAGCATCGTTAGTCCGTGCTACAACGAGCAGGACAACGTGGAACAGCTCTACCTGCGCACGCGTGCTACGCTCGCGCGTTTTCCGCAATTTCGTTACGAGCACATTTTTATCGACAACGCTTCGACGGATAACACGGTCGCGATTCTTCGCGAACTGGCTGCGAGGGATACGAACGTAAAGGTGATTGTGAATGCGCGGAACTTCGGCCATCTTCGCTCGCCACAGCATGCCATTCTGCATGCGCATGGAGATGCCGTAGGGATGCTGCTGTCGGACCTGCAGGATCCGCCGGAGCTGATGGGAGACATGATTGAAGAATGGGAGCGGGGTACGCCGATCTCGGTAGGCATCAAGAACACGAGCGAAGAATCGTGGGTAATGTACCAGATCCGCACCTTGTACTACGGAACGATTGCGCGACTGACGAGTGTGCAGGTGCTGGAGCACTTCACCGGGTTTGGACTGTACGACCGGAAGGTCATCGATATTCTTCGTGCGAATTTCCGTGATCCGTATCCCTATTTTCGGGGGATGATTGCGGAGATCGGGCTGCCCTACAAGATCTTCTATTACAACCAGAAACGGCGTGAACGCGGCATTACCAAGAACAACTTCTATACGCTGTACGACCTGGCGATGCTGGGGATCACGAACCTTTCAAAGGTCCCACTGCGGCTGGTGACGTTTATCGGGTTTGTGTTCGCGCTGTTAAGCATGGTGGTGGGCACGGGCTACCTGCTGGCGAAGCTGTTGTTCTGGAATCACTTCTCAATCGGCATTGCGCCCGTGGCCGTGGGGCTCTTTTTCTTCGGATCCGTGCAGCTGGTAGCGCTGGGGATTATCGGCGAATATATCGGCTCGATTCATACCATGGTGCAGGCACGTCCCCTGGTGATAGAAAAGGAGCGCATCAACTTCTCCGATGCGCCTGAACGGATGACGGACGATTTACCGGTCCATAGCTCGCGGGCGTAAGGGACAAAATCGGAGCGCGAGTTTAATTTTGAATCCAGCCGAAGTGGATTTACCTGGGGCCCGGGAAAGTCGTTCTGCAGGGGTGACGGTACGACGTGCAGGCCTGGATCTGCGATCACTGTTCGGCTTGTTGTTCGTTTCCATCCTCTACTTCGCAGATGTGATGTGGCGGGCCATCCGCAAGCCTTTCTGGTTCGACGAGTTGTTCACCGTTTATCTCTGCAGGTTGCCCAGCCTGCACGCAACGTTGTCTGCGGTACAGCATGGTGCAGACTTTAATCCACCTCTCTTCTATTTCTTCACCCGGGCCGCAAACGCGGTACTTGGCGAGGGAAGGATTGCGACGCGGCTGCCTGGGATGATAGGCGTGTGGCTGTTCTGCATATGTCTCTTTCTGTTTGTGGTGCGGCGATGTGGACGGCTGGCGGGGCTGCTTGCAGGGATCTTTCCACTCTGCACCCTGGTCCAGTTCTACGCTTACGAGGCAAGGCCACACGGCATTCTGCTGGGGTGGCTGGGTGTTGCGCTACTGGGCTGGCAGCGAATGATGGAGGACAGGGCCAGGCTGGGCTGGAGGCTGCTGTTTTTCATCAGCCTGGCGGGAGCCGTCGCCACGCATGTGTATGCGCTGTTCATTCTGCTTCCGTTTGCGGCGGTAGAGGTCAACAGCTTCATCAGGAAGCGCAGTGTCCACTACGATGTGATCGCAGCCGTGGTGATCTCGGGCGCTCTCGCTGTTTTGTTGTATCTGCCAATCATTCGTGTCTACCAGGCGATCAAGCCGACGGATGTGTTACGACCCGCGTTTCTGATCGCTACCACGATTGATTTCACCCAGCAGATGATTGGCGGCGGACTGTTTGTGCTGATAGCCGTGGTGGCCGTGAGTGCGTTTGCTTTCGTGCCTTCTTCAAAGCGCGGTATCGACTCTCAGGCGGATCGGCTGGCGGGCACGGAACTGGTGCTGGCAGCTTGTTTCATAGTGCTGCCGCTCGCGGGCATGATGGGTGCTATCGCGACACACGTGTTCTTTTTCTATCGCTACTTCTTATGCTGCACTGCAGGCCTGGCGATTCTTGCAGGCTATGCCATGGCAAGGCTGCGGATCTACCCGGGGATGCAGCAGATGATTGCCGCAGGCATGCTGATTTTCATGATGGTGGATCTGGGCTCGGTCGCTTTGAATTCGCTGCGTGGCTGGAATGACCGGCTGGTTGAATCGAATACCCGAACGACATTTCGACCACTGAGTGACGATGCCCTGATGCACGATCCGGGCATGGTCGAGCTGCAAAAAGATTTGCCGATCCTGGATGTCGACGGATTCAAGTACATCTACCTGTACCGCTATGCTTCTCCGGATATCGTGCGGAGGCTGTATTACGGCAGTCCGCTGCAGGGTGACTTCGGGCTCGCGGTGTATCGGCGGCTGGCTGATGGAGCGAACCTTGATCTGAAGACTACTCTGTTTTCAACCTTCTTTTTAACGCACGAACACTTCTATGTTCTGAACAATGATGTGAGTATGTGCAAGTACTGCATGCGCTATTTTGTGCAGAGCGGCTATAGTTTGCGATCCGTGACGAATACTGCCGAGGGTGATTTTTTCGAATTCAAGCGGTAAACCAAGGCGAGCGCATCGTGACTCGCAAGTGCTAACCTTGCTTTCGATTTCAGTTTGCCGCCCGGAATTCCGAGCGGCATGGAATATTCGGGAAAAGAGGGCTGGATGAAGCTGCAGATGCGGGCGCGATTAAGCACCATGATGTTCCTGGAATATTTCATCTGGGGAGCCTGGTATGTGACGCTGGGTACCTGGCTTTCTGCGGGGCTGCACTTCAACGGCCAGCAGATTGGCCTGGCTGCGGGTGCGACGGCAGTGGGTGCGATCCTTGCACCATTCATCGTGGGGCTGATCGCCGACCGCTTCTTCGCGACACAGATTGTGCTGGGCATTTTGCACCTGCTGGGCGCGGCGCTTCTTTTCTTCGGATCGACGCAGACGGCATTCGCGCCGTTTTACGGGATCGTGCTGCTCTACTGCCTCTGCTACATGCCGACACTGTCGCTGACGAACTCACTGGCGTTCCGGCAGATGCGCGATCCGAAGGAAGAGTTTGGCGCAATCCGGGTGCTGGGATCGGGCGGCTGGATTGTGGCAGGCATGTTGATTGGCTCGCTGCGGCTGGAGTCGACGGCGATGCCGATGCGACTGGCCGCGTTGTGCTCTGCGATCATGGGTCTTTATTGCTTTAGCCTGCCGCATACGCCGCCGCTGGCACGGACAGACACCTTCTCGCTCAACTCGATTTTCCCGCGTGAGGCAATCGCGCTGCTGAAGGAAAGGCCGATGATGATTTTCGCGATCTCATCGTTCCTGATCTGTATTCCGCTGCAGTTCTACTACGCATTTACGAACCTTTACCTGAACCAGGCAGGCGTCGTGAATGCTGCGGGCAAAATGACAGGCGGCCAGATGTCAGAGTTGTTCTGCATGGTGCTGATCCCGTGGTTCTTCCGCAGGCTCGGGGTAAAGTACATGCTTGTCGCCGGCATGGTGGCATGGCTGGCTCGTTACCTCTTCTTCGCTTTCGGCAATGCGACGGATCACATGTGGATGTTGTGGGGCGGAATCCTGCTGCATGGTATCTGTTACGACTTTTTCTTTGTGACGGGACAGATTTACATCGATCAGAAAGCGAGCGTCAATTTACGGGCAGCCGCCCAGGGATTGATTACGTTCATCACGTATGGGCTCGGAATGTTTGTAGGGTCGTGGCTGTCCGGCATGGTGGTGGGCCATTATGCACTGGCGGCTGCGCAGGGTTCCATCACGTATGACTGGCGATCGATCTGGTTGATCTCTGCAGCGATCTCGGCGCTGGTGTTGTTGTTCTTCCTGGTTACCTTCAGTGATAAGGCACGGAAGGCTCAGCCGGCGAGCGCGTTGAACGAGGCGTTCGAGTCCGGGGTGCCGCTCTAGTAAGGGCGTTCCGGCCATGCGTGGCGTGGATACCGACGCATGAGTTCTCTGCGAACTTCCGGGTAGAGGCGAGTCCAGAAACCAGCGAGATCGGTTGTGGTCTGTACGGCGCGTTGATTCGGCG
This sequence comes from uncultured Ktedonobacteraceae bacterium, assembly GCA_964657395.1. Classification (GTDB taxonomy): domain Bacteria; phylum Acidobacteriota; class Terriglobia; order Terriglobales; family Acidobacteriaceae. Next base: position 14,739 of record CAZZUX010000056.1, on the reverse strand, counting down.
CGAGCAGATGAATCACGAGCGGTGTTCGCTCGGGGCCGATGCGCGGCGTGTCCTGCATGCCGAAAAAGTCCTGCAGACGCGATGCAATCCATGGTGGCTGGTCGTGGTCGTAGTGGATCTTTACCTGGCGTCCGCCATGCAGACGAACGTACTGCGGCGCATATTCCTGTAGTCGACGGGAGTCGGTCTTCTGCTCGATCAAAGACAAGAAGTGTTTTGCTTCGATTCTTAGCTCGGCGAAGCTCCTGATGCCGCTGCAAAGTTCCCGCATGGTGCCTGCAAGATCGGGCAACGGGAGGCCAGCAAACTTTACGCGGGCGAGGAAAGACTGGAGTGCTTCAGCATCGATAAAACGCTCGATGCCAGCTTCCATGGCTTTTTTTGCGAGGAGATCGGCTGCGGCAACTGTGTCTGTTGCAGAACCGCGTGATTCCTGAAGTACAAGCTGGTAGTAGAGTAATGCGCTGACCTCTTCTACGCGCTCGCCAATTCGATTCCAGACCATCTCTGTGCGTTCGCGCACATGGTCGGGGAAGATGTCGATGAGCCAGTCCGGTTCAATGCGCGAAGTTATGCGAACGAGTGGAAGAGGCTTGTCGCTGCGATCTTCGGCATCGAGTGCGACCATGAACTCGTAGGCTGTAACGGTTCCTTCGATTTCAGCGGTGATGCCATTCGCGAGCTGGATCTGCGAGCCGATGCGACGACGGGCGACGCGATCCGGAAAGCCGGCGAGGATAGAAAGAAGGAGAGCGTCATCACTGCCGTTGTGTCGTGAGTGTTGACGAGCAGGCAGGCGAGCAAGTTTGCGAAGCTGCTGAAGCTGCTGCGCAGTGCGGTCGTCGAGTGGTGCATCCATCCGTGAGAGTAGATCAGACTGCGGGAGAGAGCCGGCGTGATTGCTGCGCGTGTTCGATCCGAGGAGAGCGACGGCAAGGCAGGCCTGCTCCACGACACCGCGCTTTCCGGCTTCGACCAGGATGCGCGCGAGGCGCGGCGGCAAAGGGTAGCGAGCCAGCTCGTTCGCTGTTGCTCCGGTCGCGCCGAGACGGTCCAACAGAGACTCGGCTTGCTCGATGGCCGCGGTTGGCGGAGCGTCGAGCCATGAGAGCGCATGGAAATCGTCGATGTTCAACACGCGCAGAGCAAGGGCAAGTTGCGAGAGATCGCTGCGGAGGATTTCTGGTGCTTCGTGTTTTGCTCGCTGGCGGAAGTCTTCTTCTGCGAAGAGGCGGAGGACTCGACCCGGGCCGGTGCGACCCGCGCGACCTGCTCGCTGCTGCGCAGAGGCCTGGCTGATTCGACCGATCTGCAACGTGGGAAAGCCGGTCCACGGAGAGTATGCAGCGAAGCGCGCGAGTCCACTGTCAATGACGGCGGCGACACCTTCGATGGTGACAGAACTTTCGGCAACGTTGGTGGAGAGAATAAGTTTTGGCTGGGACGATGGTTGGATGGCACGGTCCTGCTCGGATGGCGAGAGCTCTCCATGAAGAGGAAGCGCCAGCCATCCATTGCCTTGAACCAGCGGCTCGCACTCGCGGAGGGCCCGGCGGATTTCTGCGGCACCGGGAAGAAAGACCAGCGTGTGACCGGTGTGACCTTCCGCGAGAAGACGTTCTACGGAGCGACGGATTTGCACGTGGAGCGGCTCAGCGGAATAGGGTAGATGCTCGACCGCGAGAGGATAGAGGCGGCCTTCCGAACGAAGGACGGGACAGTTGTCGAGATAAGCCGCGATGCGTGCGCCGTCGAGAGTTGCGGACATGACGACGATGAGAAGTTCCGGGCGTGAGACTTGAAGACGCTTCAGCAGAGCGAGCGCAAGATCGCTGTCGAGATGGCGTTCGTGAAACTCGTCGAGCACAATGGCATCGACGTTTTTCAAGGTGGGATCGGACAACATGCGACGCGTAAGGATGCCTTCCGTGACGAAGCGCAGTCGTGTTTGCGGGCTAGAGACATCTTCAAAGCGGACCTGGTAGCCGATGGTGTTGCCGACTTCTTCGTTGCGTTCCCATGCGACGCGGCGTGCCGCCAGTCGAGCAGCAATGCGACGCGGTTCGAGCACGATCACTTCCCGGCTGACGACGCCGAGCAAAGCGGGAGGCACGCGCGTGGTCTTGCCTGCTCCGGGTGCGGCTTCGATGACGAGACGGGGCGTGTGCTGCAGAGACGCAACAATGGACGGCAGCAGCTCGTCGACAGGCAATGGTGGAATAAGCTTCAAGGGATGTGACCGGGGATGCTTGTCAGTCGGCTCGCTGATCGGCAGACAAGCGCCACTTGGTGCGAGTGTAGGCGACGCCGAAGCCGGCTCGTTCGGCATTGCGCTGCGATTGGCTGCCTGCTTCTGTGACCATCATGGCCAGATCGCAGCCATGATCGAGCGCATAGGTAAGACGAGCCTGCAGCAAGGCAGCCTGCAGACCATGCCGTCGCAGTTCGGGGATGGTTGCGGCACCGCCGAACAGGGCGACTCCTTCGTGAAGGAAGAGCATACCGGCGGCGCCTGCACGCTGATTGTGTTCGGCAAGGAAGCAGATGTTCTGCGGTCGTGCGAAGGCGACCAGGCCGAACTGACGGATGGAGTCAAGCATGGCGGGATAGTCGGCGGCCCAGCCTTGCGCGCTGGTATCGGCCCAGAGATCGGCTTCGTTTTCGTGGGCGATGCGAACGCGGACGCCGTTATGCGGTGGCGATGGCGGTTGCGGCTGTAGCGCCTGGAAGAGCACGCTGCTGTATTCAATGGGACGGTAGCCGCGGGCACAGAGACGATCGGCAAGGGGGATGCCGGAGAGGGGGCTGACTTCATGGATGGCAGGCGCTTCGCGATCGAAAAAGAAAGCTTCAAGTTTTTGAAGCACTGTGTCGGAGGCTTCCTCGAACATGCCGAGGCAGAAGGTTTGCGTGATAGGTGAGTTGGCACCATCGTAGACCGCGATAGTGCCGGCGATTTCAAACCATGCTGCGCTGCTGGCGGGAGCAAGAGCCAGGCGTGCTTCGGCAAAGCCGCGACAGGCATGGCCTTCCGCACTTTCGAGGCGTCGGGCGAGTGGGAGATCGGCAAAGATCGTCACACCGGTTACGGTACCACCCTGGACGATCAACGTGGGGATAAGTTGATCACGATGCGAGCGCTTTTGTATGGATCGACGGAGCTGGCCGGCGATGTGACCTCGATTTCGGAGATGCCAGTTGTCGTCGTAGGTGTGACTCGGCCGCCTTCGATGCTGGTGATCTTCCAGGGAGTGCGAATGGTGAAGTGGTGAGAGCCTGCGGCGTTCACATCGGCAGCGATGAAGAGGCGCTGCCCGTCGAGATGCAGGCTGGTGACTTTCATGCCAGTGCTGGGATTGCCGTATTGCGGATTGGTGGGTGGAAGGATCAGGGCGACTCCGCCTTTGTACGATATGTAGCAATGGCTGTTACCTGAAGCCGCATGGATGGTGAGATGGGCGTGCTCGTCTTCTTCGTGCTGCTCGAGTTTGGCAGTCACGGAGTGGCCACCGCAGATGGCGCTGGTGATGCTGGCACCAAGTGGAATCTGCGGAGCGAATTCGATGGTTGCAGCTTCGCCTTTGTTGCGAATGTCGAGAGCGATGCTAGTGCTGTCCTGATGGATGTTAAAAGCGAGGGTGGAGTGAGGCAACTGGATGTTCTCGATGGAGACGTGGTCCCAAGCAGCGGGTATGTGGGGATGGAAGTCGAGTTTGTTTTCAAAGCCGTTTGGATCGATGCCGAACAATCCGCGAGCGGCGGAGTCAACCATGCCGGCGGAGGACCATGTTTGCTCTGGGACGGATTCGGCTTCAGGGATGTAGACGTTACCGGCCAGGACTTCGTGGAGGTGGCCGGGCGAGTCGAGCCAGTTGAGGGGCAGGACTGCGCTCCAGATGGCGCTGGCGATGTCTGGACGGTGATTGTGCCAGTAGAGCGAAGCGGTGGATGTGGTCTGCAGGGCGGAGGTGCTGGCCGTGGTGTAGGCCCACGGATTGTAGGTGGGTGTGTCAGAAGTGGCGCCGCGGCTGCCCCAATCTGTTTGATAGCGGGACGAGGCTATCTCGTCGAGCAGGTGCTTGTTCTGTTCAGGGGTGAAGGCGTTCTCGTTGATCGCTGCGCCAAAGCCGCTGCGATGAGTAAGAACGGCTTTGCCGGATGCCGTATGGGCGTCGATCCAGAAGTTCTCCTTTGCGTCCCAGTAGTGCGGCGCGATCGAAGCGCGGGCTGCTTTACCTTCTTCTTCTGCCTTGGTCGCGAGCTGCGTGTCTCCATGGAGCCGTGCGAGTTCGGCGAAGCCATGACTGGCTACAATCCACGCGGTTGAGAGACTGAGGTCGTCATCCGGACGGTTCTGTTCGTCGCCGCCCTCTTTGCCTGCGGGGATGTGGGGCAGGTGGTCATCGGGATGAATGGTCGATCGGCAGTAGGTGTACGCGTTTGCGATGGACTGCCAGTGATCCTGTACAAAGGCGTCATCGCCCGTGGTGCGAACGTATCGGGAGACGGTCTCGAGATAGTCGAAGGTGATGTCGACGTGAACGAACATGTACGGATACTTTGACCAATCGATGTAGCCGGCGCTTTGCGAGAGTTCGTGCCAGACCATGCCGGTTTTTGGATCCTGATACTTGATGATGAAGTTGAGTTCTTCTTTAGCGCGCGCGTAATTGGAAGCAGAGATAAATGCATTGGTGGCGACGAGCCCGTCACCACCGAAGAACCAGTCATATTGGGGACGGCGGCCGGGGCGGGATGGACCGTAGCCCGCGATCATGCCGCAGCCAAGTTTTGGATTGCAAACCCAGGATTGATCGAGATCGATCTGCGCCCACTGGATGGCTGCGTTCGCGGCTTCGTCGGGGGTGGTGATGCGGACCTGATGGTCGAAGATGTGCTGATAATGCTCAATGGCTGCGGCCTGTAAAGCGGGCCAGGAAGTCGCGAGGACGCGAATGGTCTCGGCGGGGTCGGGCTCTGTACCTTGAGCCGAGTCTGGCTGGAGAGCGATGAAGACCTGTGCGGCAGAGTGTTCCCTGGACCCGGCAAGAGGCGCCGGACGAATCGCGAAGGAGAGATGATTATCGTTGCCGGTGGTGGTGTTGACAGTAGTGTCGTGTGCGATGGTCTGGGGTGAGGCGATGACGGAGGAGGTTCGGTGTTCGGGATCGGTGAGGACGTAGCTTGAGGAGGCGGCGTTCCACTGCGTGTATTGACCGCCTGACCCGCCGGGCCACATCAGGTTCTGCACGGCTTCAAAGTGGATGACGATATCGAGTGGGTGTGCTGATTCGACTTCGTAGCTGATGACGGCAGCGGGCTGATCAATGGGGACGAAGAGCTTTTCTTTAACGACATAGTCGGGGCCAGCATAGATACGGGTGACGCTGTCGGGCGCGTAGACAAGGCGGCGTGACAGAAGTTGGCCTTCTGTCTCGGTAGAAGAACCTGCTTCGCGGAAGCCGATTCGGTATTTGTCCAGAACCTGGAAGGGGTAGGCCCAGACTTCAAGGCCTTTCTCGGGATAACCCATGATGACGCCGCGCTGTCCGTGTACGGCCACGAAGCGATTTGTATCCGTGGTACTTACATTAGTGCCGGAGAACTGCGTATCGGAGCCGAGGGCTGAAGGTAACTGGGCGAGAAGGACGCTGGATGCGGCGAGTGCAAGGATGCACAACGAGCTGGACGATCGCATAAGAGTAGTTGATTCGATGTCTGGTGCTGTCTCTGAGCCAAAAAAGGAAGGGATACGGCACATGGCGCGTATCCCCGGGTTGAAGACTGGTGAAGAGAGATTAGAAGGTGAAGCGAGCTGCGAACTGCAGGCGCCGCATGGAGGTTCCATCCTGTTCGGAGACAGTTGCCGAGATGGTGCCGGCATTCTGGACGCCGGAGCCATTCAGGTCCTGGCAGTCGACGCAGGAATCAGGCTCATTCAGATTGGCATGATTGAAGACGTTGAATGCCTGGGCGCTGAGCTGCATGTTCAGGTACTCGCGCAGCTTGAAGCTTTTGGCGATGGATGCGTCGACGTTAACCAGGCCAGGTCCCCAGAGCTGATCGCGACCGATGTTGCCGAAGGTGGCAGCAGCAGGACGAGCGAAGGGACCGAATGAATTATTCGCCTGTCCGTAAGGCTGCAGCACATAGGGCGATGGCGTGAAGTACGGCACGTATCGTCCAGCTGCGTTGTAGGAGCCCTTATGAGGCTGGAAGGAAGCGCCTGTCTTGTTCAGGAAGCAGATGCCGAGGTCCTGATCATCACTGCAGCTTTGATAGTTGGTGGTGAAGGGCAGGCCGCCATCTGCGGTGACCGTGCCATTTAACAGGAAGCCACCGATGATCTGGTTGACCCATCCCGGAACGCTGGAGCCGACGAGCTTGTCGCGGCCGAATGGGAGCTCGTAGTTGCTTTCGAAGATGTAGGCCTGTTTGCGGTTGTAGTAGCCGTTTCCGCGCCCGATGCGGGGATCGATGAGGAACTCATACGCTTCGTGACCGATGGCATGCGACCAGGTGTAGTGGGTGAGGAATTGCAGTCCGCTGCCGAATTGCTTCTGGAAGACAACCTGTAAGGCGTTGTAGCTGGCAGTGGCCTGGTTGGCCATGTAGTCGATACGCTGCGTCCACTGGTGCGGCACACCGTACTTTACGCCGAGCTGCGATTGAGCCACACCGTTGTAGAAGGGGCGGCGATCGTTGGCGTTGTAGGGCAGGCCGGTGGCGCTGTTGAAGTCCGCAGCGGTGCAGTTGAAGGTCGGTGTGAAGGCAGCGGCGGTATCACCAGTTGCGCAGTTGTTGAAGCCGCGAAGAGTCTGCTGGTTCGAATCGAACGAGGGGGAAGATTCGAACATGTTGTGATAAGCCTCACTGCCGACGTAGCCAATCTGCAGGGACATGGTGTTGGTGAGCTGCTGCTGGAACATCACGTTGTAACCGGCAACGGTTGGCAGTCGGACCTGGTCAGGGCGAGCGGTCTGCGAGATGCCATCGGGCAGAACATAGTTGCCGTCGGCGGGAATGGTTGGGAAGGTGTAGCCCGGCGGTCCGGCCTGCACACCATTCTCAGCAGTAGTGAGATTGAAGACGGCGCCGCTGTTGGCTGCCGGGGTGACTGTCTGCTGAATCTGCGTGGGGAAAGAGGAGGTGAGAACGCCGCCGAAGGTGTTCCCTGCCCAGCCCTGGCCATACACAATGCCGTAGCCGGCGCGGAAGACCGTTTTGGGTGTGGCCTGATAGGCGATACCGACGCGAGGAGCAATGTTGGCGAAGTTGTTCTTAACGTTGATGGCTAGATTATTGGAGCCGTAGCCGGCGATGCCGAGGATGCCGGTTTCAAGATTCAGCAGGCCGCCCGAACCCTTCTCGGTAACAGACTCGGGGGTGTAGAGCTCCCAACGCACACCGTAGTTCAAGGTGAGCCTGGGCGTGATACGCCACTGATCCTGGGCGTAGGTGAAGAAGCGATTCTGACGGGTCGCGGCATTCACGTTCGAGGTCTGCGTGCGCCAGAACTGGGTGGTGTCACCAAGCAGGAAGGTTGCGAAGCCGACGCCAGGTGAGGAGACGCCGGTAGCACTGACTCCACCGGTACGCGGCGCGGCGAAGAAGAAGGTGCCGGAGCGCAGGGCGTTGCTGGCTACGGAAACGGTCTGGTTCGTTCCATAGCGGTAGTCGGCACCGAACTTGATGGTGTGATTGCCCATGGTGTGCGACCAGTTGTTGACGATCTGGTATTGCGCGGTCTGCTGCAGGTTCGGGTTGGCGGAGGTGCCGTACTCAATATTCTGGCTGCTGTTGGTGCCGTTGCTGGGAATATCAATATTGAATTGGGGCAGACCGCCATTGAGCGAAAGATCGCCGACGTTGGAGTTGGGAATGCCGAGCGTGTTGCCGAGGGGCTGGTTGTAGTTGGGGCCGACAGTGTTGTTGTGAATGCGGTAGTAGCCGAAACGGAAGTCGGTCAGCCAGGTAGGCGAAACGACGTAGTCGCCGCCGGCTGCCACGCTCTGGTCGCGTGCATTGTCAGTACCGGCAAAGCCACTGGAGCCGAAGCCGAGACCACCAGCGGCGCCGAAGTATGGATTGCCGGAGAGGGCCGCGCTGAAGTAGGTGTAGCGGCCAAAGAGGTGCAGCTTCTGGAAGGTATTGCTGTCAACACGGGCATCGAACTGGTTGGTGTTGAAGAGGCCCGATCCGGAAGCGGAGTAGTTGTTGATGATGCCGTTGCCGGCGACATTGGGCTTGGGCAAGAGCTTGAAGAAGTTGACGGCCGCCGGTGACAGAAGTGCTGCTGGAATGACGTTGCCGTTGAAGGCAGCGCGGCCGGTGTTGGACGTGTCCTGCAGAGAGTTGGGTTTGTAGATCTGGCTGCTGGTGAGGTAATCGCTCAGGTTGCAATCGTTACCGGAGGTGCAGGAGGTCTGGGCCAGCAGGGTGGGAACCGTGGTCAGGACGGCAGTGCCGGTCTTCTCGCGCAGACCTTGATAGTCGCCGAAGAAGAAGAGCTTGTCCTTAAGAATGGGACCGCCAACGGAGCCGCCGAACTGGTTATGCAGGGTGGGCGCCAGGTACTTGCCGGTAAGCGAGTCCGGTTCTGCGTTGGCGAACGGATCGCGTGCCTGCTGTGCGTCGGACCGACGGTACTCAAAGGCTGACCCGTGGAAGGAGTTGCTGCCGGATTTGGTCTGCGCGGTGACGAGACCGGCGACAGCCTTGCCGAACTCGGCGTCGTAGTTCTGGGAGGTGACCTTCATTTCGGAGACGGCATCTAGGTTCGGGTTGATGACGGCGACGCCGTTGATGGGCTCCTGGTTGTCGGTGCCGTCCAGCTCATAGCCGGTGGCGAAGGGGAGCTGGCCGTTGACTTCAATGGACTGGCTGCGCTGAGGATTGCCGCTGCCTTCGCCGGGTCCCCAACCGATATAGGTGGTGCCGGGAGTGAGTAGTTCGAAGGCGGTGAAGTTGCGGTTCAGGTTGGGCAGGTTCTCAACGGCGCGAGCGTTCAGGATGGTGCTGACCTCGGCGCGATCCGTCTCGAGGAGAGAGGCTCCACCATTGACGACGATGTTGTTGGCCGCGGTGCCGACGGAGAGCTGGAGGTCCACTTTAGGGGCGGTGTCCGCAAAGACCACTACGCCCTGGACAGATGTCTTATCGAAGCCGGCTGACTCGGCGTCGACCCGGTAGGTATCCGGAATGAGATGCTGGACGCGAAATTCGCCGCTGCCATTGGTCTGTGCCGTGACTGATGTGCCCTTGGCAACGTCAGTGACCGTGATGTTGGCGTTCGGGACGACGGCGCCGGATTTGTCACTGACGGTTCCGAAGATGGACCCGTAGACGGCCTGGGCGCTTGCGGGAATGGTGCCAAGTAAGGCGGCTGTGGCGAGGACGAACGAGGCCGTGAGACCGGGTCCGCTGAGACTGGGGAACTTCGAAGTTCCCGCGAGTTGCTTAAGTGTGTACATCCTAGTGCCTCCGAAACTGTTGCTCTGCGACTGGGCAGTTTAGTCCGCGAATCCTGCTTGTCTGGATTTCGCTGAATGGTGCTGATGGAGCGAGGTTGCCGGAACCTCTCCCCTTATAAAGATTGAGGGCTAAGCAGAAGGGTGGACGGCGAGCCGATACCAAGCATGGATGCCTATATACGTCCACGCAACGTTTTTGACGGTGATTTGACCCGTCAAAACCACGGTGAAAGACATAAGATGGTAGGCGATGAGACCTTCCAGCGCTGCTCCCGAGTTCATCCGTGCGTTTGCGGAGGACGTGCGCTGGGCGCTGATTGATCGGATTGCTGCCAGTTCGCACTTCAGAGCGTCAGCCAGGCTTCGTGAATTTCTCTTCTATATCGCGGATTGTGCCATTCGGAACGCGCCGGAAGAAGCGACAGAGCAGCAGATTGGCTTTCGGGTCTTTCATCGCAGCCCTGGATACAATTCGAGTGAAGACAGTATCGTGCGGACCCACGCACGGCTCCTTCGCCAGAAGCTGGCGGCCTATTACCTGGACGAAGGGCTGGATGAAGAGCTGATCGTCGAGGTACCCAAAGGGCACTATCTGCCCGTATTTGCACCCAGGACATCGCCGATAAAGCTGCCTGCCGAACCGGCAATCGATGGGATTGGCGTCATCGAAGAGAAGCCATCGGGGATGGTGCTTCCTCCGGTTGTGCTGCAACGGGTACCGAAGCATACGCACCTGGCTCGTCTGGCCGGGCGCTGGTGGCTTGGTGCACTGATCCTGCTGCTTGCTTTCGCGGTGGTTGCTGGGAGCCTTTTGTGGAGGCGCCCTCCGACGACAGCAGTCGAAAGATTCTGGAAGCCATTTTTCAATGGCGAGCCACCACTGGTGGTCTTCAGCAACGCGCTTTTTGTCGGAGATTCCAAGAGTGGGCTCAGCTACGCCAGCCAGTTTCCTGAAGCCGGGAAGCCGGCCGACCAGGACCTGGTCGATACCTATACAGGAATAGGTGAACTTTCGGCGGTGTACACGCTGACCAGCTTGTTCGACGCTCATCACGAGCACTTTATTTTGAAGCGCAGCCGGCTGATGACCTGGGATGAAGCCAAGGTGAGGAACCTGATCTTTATCGGATCGACAGCGGAGAATCCCTCCCTGAGTGCCTTGCAGTCGACTCGCGAATTTACAATCACGGCGACGCATGAGTATTCCGGGTATGTGAACCATCATCCGAAGGCTGGCGAGCCAGCCATTTACTCCAGACCGGAGCGGCCGCTGACGAATGACTATGCGATCCTGGCACTGCTGCCGGGCATGCAGCCGGGAGAACGCATTTTGATCTTCAGCGGGTTGAACACGTTTGGGACGCAGGCTGCGGTTGAATTTGCCTGCAGGCCGGAAACCGTGGCGGAGCTATTACGCCAGGTGACCGGACCCAGAGGCGAGATTCTGCCGTTCGAGGCGCTGATTGAGACGAATATCACAGGTGGGGTACCGGTACAGGCGAAGCTGGTCACGGTACACCTGCGCTGATCCGGATTACTGCACTGGCTGCAGCGTCGGCTGGTTATCAGTGTGAATCTTTCCTGCCAGTTCCATTTCATGCTTTGCTTCGTCTTCATGACCCTGCCTGCGATAGGCCTGTGCGAGCAATGTATGAGTGATGTAGTTGGAAGGATCCATCTTCTCGGCGTGATGCAGATACAACAAGGCAGTGCCGGGATCGTCGCGATGCAGTAGGACCTTGCCCATCTGGATAAAGGGGCCGGTGCTGGTGACATCGAGTGAGATGGCCTTGGTGAGTGCCTCCTGAGACTCCTGCAGTTTTCCCGTGCGCAGGTAGACGTCGCCAAGACGGTCGTACGTGGGAGCGTAACTGGGGTTGAGGCGCCGCTCCTGCTCGAACTCCTGTGTAGCCTCTGCGATGTTGGACTTGAACAGCTGGACTTCGCCGATGCGGAAGTGGGCGAGGGGCAACTTCGGATCGAGCTCGAGCGCTCTTCGGGCCTGGTCGGCAGCAAGTTCGGGAAGATTGGCATGCATGAGCATGGTGCTGAGCAGCAGGTAGGCGGAGGCAGAGGCCGGATCGACGGTGAACTCCTGTGCGAAGGCAGAGCGAGCGTCATCATATCGACGGGAGTTGAGATAGCAGAGGCCGAGGACGTAGTTTGAATCGGCGTCGGCGTTGGGCATCCATTGCCGCACCTGCTCGAGAAGAGGAATGGCGCGGGCCGGCTGGCCCATGCGGTAGAGCGAGAGTCCCTGCATCTGGACTGATTCTTTGTCGGCGGGATCTTCCTGGACAGCGGCCGCAAATTCTTTTTCTGCTTCAACCAGCTTGCCGGTGCGATAGTACGCAATACCGAGATCGTGATGCAGGCCTGCGGGAACCGGAGTGGTTGTTGCGAGCTGTTGCAGGATGGCGAGAGCTTCTTCTGTTTTGCCCTGCTGCAGAAGTACGCGCTCATGACTGAGCGGCGTGGACTCGACAGATGGAGAGACGGACTGGGCGATGCCTGAGGCAGGCATAAGGAGCAAGAGCAGAAAAACCGATACCATACGCTTCAAAGGATACTCTTCGTTAGCTTTGCCTATGGGTCGTGCAACGTCTCTGATCTTTACGTGGATGCTGATTGCGATGATCGCTGCTTCTGTGTCTGCGCAGGCAACGAAGCCGAGCGGTCGGACGCCTGATCAACGAGGGTTGGTGGCGCATCCCTACGCGGAAAAAAGCGAGCATGCGGGTGCGGCGTGGTTTGTCGATGTGGCGAGGCAGGCAGGGCTCACTATGCTGAATGTGAATGGCGAGCCGACGACCAAGCCCTACATTATTGAGACAACGGGCAGCGGCGTGGCGGTGCTTGATTTTGATCGCGACGGCTGGCAGGACATTCTTCTGCTGAATGGGCAGACTCTGCCGGGAGAGACATCGCCGGTGGCGCATCCGACAAGTCATCTTTACAGGAACAAGCATGACGGGACGTTTGAGGATGTGACGAAGAAAGCCGGCCTTGACGTGACCGGATGGGCGCAGGGTGGGTGCGTGGGCGATTACGACAATGACGGCTACGACGATGTGTACATCACCTACTTTGGCGCCAATCGTCTGTACCACAACGAACACAATGGCACGTTCAAGGAAGTGGCTGGTGCGGCAGGAGTTTCCGGCAATGGAAAGGACTGGGGCACAGGTTGCGCCTTCGTCGATTACGATCGCGACGGCAAACTGGACCTGATGGTAGCGAATTATGTCGACCTGGATGTGCGCAGTATGCCGAAGCCCGGGCAGGGCGTGACGTGCCTATGGAAAGGCGCACCCGTGATGTGCGGGCCACGAGGCATGGCATCGACGGCCAACATTCTGTATCGCAATGTGGGAAACGGAAAGTTTGAAGATGTGAGCAAGACCAGTGGTGTGACGAAGACGACGGGTCACTACTGCTTCAGTGTTTCAACGCTGGACTATAACCGCGATGGCTGGCCGGATATTTACGTGGCATGCGACAGTACGCCTAGCATTCTCTACCGCAACAATCATGACGGAACGTTTACGGATGTTGCTGCAGATGCGAGCGCGGCGTATGACGAAGATGGCCGCGAGCAGGCGGGCATGGGTTCGGCAATCGGCGACTACGATGGCGATGGCTGGCCGGATATCTTCAAGACAAACTTCAGCGACGATACTTCTTCTCTCTACCGCAATAATCAGGATGGCACATTTACGCCTGCTGTGTTTGCTGCGGGTCTTGGCTTGAACACGCAATATCTTGGCTGGGGCACGACGTTCCTGGACCTGGATAACAGCGGGTGGCCGAGCATCCTGCTGGTGAATGGCCATGTGTATCCGCAGGTAGACTCGGCGCACCTTGGCGCTTCCTATAAGGAACCGCGACTGTTGTATTCAAATCGCGGTGACGGAAAATTCCGGGATATCAGCAAGGAAGCAGGGCCAGGCTTGAGCGAACCTGCGTCGAGCCGTGGGCTGGCGACTGCGGATCTGTGGAACGATGGACGGATATCAGCAGTAGTCAACAATATCGACAGCAAACCGATGCTGCTTGTGAATACGGCGGCGAATAACAATCACTGGCTGGGCATCGCACTGCAGGGCACGCAATCGAACCGCGATGGCATTGGAGCAGAGGTGACGGTGAAGGCAGGCAGCCGGAGCTGGGTGCAAGAGGTAAGGAGCGGATCAAGCTATCTGTCGAGCAGCGACCTGCGATTGCATTTCGGACTGGGTGCCAGTACGGCGGTGAACGGCATCGTGGTGAGATGGCCCAACGGCGGGAAGGAAACCTTTGCCGCGATGCCGAATGTCGATCGATTTATAACGCTGAAAGAAGGCAGCGGAACAGCTGTTCACTAATCAGCGGCTGAGCTTTTCCATGAACACGAGTTCGGAAGACTGCGGCCTGGGCAGAGTGATCTTCAAGCCGCTTCGCATGAGGATGCTTCCCCGCTGGATTCTATTTGTAGAACTCTGATCTTCAAAGGTGAGCTGGTAATTTGCTGCCGGGTTCAGCCCGCGCAGCAGGAAGTTATGTGTTGCTTCGTTCTGAGTGGTGCCATGAAAGGCGAAGAGAACGCCGCGGCCCGTCTGTTGGTCGATGTATTCCATGCCATCCCAGTGGACGCCATCCGGCCGCGGCGAGACATGATAGAGACTTGCGGTGCGAATGAGCGGACGCAGCCGATCCTTGTAAAGCGCGATAGCCTGCTTTGCTGCCGCATGCTGTTCGGGAGTCCAGCTGGTCGTATCCATCATCAACGTGAACCAGCCCATCATGCCGCTGCGCAGTCCAAAGAGAAACGTGGATGAATCCGTCGATGGCCATTTCTGTACGTAGGTTTCCAGCATGGCTGGTGGCAAAGCATAGCTGCTGTCATAGAAGGCGCGGCGGTTGGAGAGAGGATCATAGGCATCAGAGATGGAGAAATAGTCGCCGTGGGCAGCACTGCCGAAGTCGACCATGCGGCCGCCGTCGTTGCAGATCTCGAGCAGTAGACCGGGATGCTCACGGCGAAGCTTCGCATAGATGTCATAGTAGGCGCGGGTAGCGAAGTAGCTGACATCGGTGGAGTTCGAGCTGTCGACCCACCAAAAGCCGGAGTCTTCATATTTGCGCATGGATTGCGGATTGGGAGAGGCATGCGGATGATCGCTTCGATCACATCCCTGCGCGACAACGTAGCCATCGTGCTCCAGCATATCGAGATGGTAGTCGTGAACTACGCGGTCGAGCTCGGCACCAGCCCAGGCGTGCACGG
>CAZZUX010000055.1:22293-25033 GCA_964657395.1 uncultured Ktedonobacteraceae bacterium | reverse complement strand
GCCACGCAGCCGGTAGTAGAAGTTCCCCAGCGTTCCCACGAACAGCGCAGCAGCCGTATCCAGCAGCGGTCCATGAAAATAACCCATCGCCCTTCCGCTCAGATCCAGAAAATGTCCGAACGAAAGCGCATACTCCTGGGGATTCTGACTCAACACAGTTGCCAGCCCCACCCCCGCCACCGGCCGCGGAGCATGCAGCGCGAAGAACGCCGCCACCGCAGCCAGCACCACGCCAAGAACCATCAGCACAACCGCAATCCGTCTTCCTGCAAGGCCCGCATCCGTGGCCGGATCCGCCTCTTCATCCTGTGCCAGCCATCCGCCAATCAGCAGCGCCAGCGGCACCAGCGATGGCAGCACATAATATTCCTGCCGTGTCGAAAAGCTGAAAAACACCAGTGGCACCAGCGCCCATATCGCCAGCAGCGTCCAGGGCTGCTGTTCACGCGTCAATGCCTCCCGACGTCCTGCAATCCGCCACGGAACCCGCCCAATCGCCTTGAACACAAACGCAATCCACGGCATCAGCCACACAAACAACAATCCCCAGAACAACAACAGCGGCACCGTATCGTAATCGCGCGGAATGCGCAGGTTCAGATACCGCAGCAAGTGCTCGTTAACGAAGTAGAACCATGTCCATCCATGCACATTGCCCTGGGTCGGCAGCGAAGGATGCAGCCAGCTGCCCGGATTGCCGAAGCTCGGGTTCGCCAACGCTGCGGCAATATGCCACGGTGCGGCAATCAACAGAAACAATACCGTGCCGCCAACAGGATGCCAGCGCCACAGGTGCCGAACATTCCGCGTCACCAGCAGATAAACAAGAACAATCGCCACCGGGAAGACCACACCGATCAGCCCCTTGGTCAAAACATTCAGCGCAGTTGCAATCGCAAACCCCAGCGCACTGCCCCAGCCCGGGCGGCCCTGCTCAGCAGCCTCCCGCAGCGAGTTCCAGAAACAAGCTATTGCCACCGTTACCCATAGGCACACCATGCCATCCGGTATGGTGATATGGGTAAAAATGAACATTCCGAACGAAGTCAGCAGGATCAGCGCTCCGTAAAATCCCGCCGTCGAACCCCGTTCTTCGAGATTGCCCGGATCGCTGAAAAGCCTTCGCCCCAGCACGAACACCGCAAGCACCAGTGCCAGCATGGACAACGCAAGTGGCAGACGCGCCGCCAGTTCCGACACACCAAACAGCTTGAAACTCGCCGCCATGCTCCAGTACAGCAGCGGTGCCTTTTCCAGGTAGCGGATCCCATCCGCATACAAGGTCACATAGTCATGCCGAGCCAGCATCTCGCGAGCCACTTCCGCATGAACGGAATCCGCATCGTCCAGCAGCGACGGATTGACCAGCGTAAAACTGCCATACAGCAGAAGCCAGAAACCAAGCAGCACCAGCAGAAAGCGCTTGATCGGCAGCGGCTTCAACCCACCCGCATCCGGTCCACGCCCCTCCAACCCACTATCCATAAGCCCTCTGCGGCAAACTGGTTAATAGTTGACCGGAACGCATCACTTACCCGGCTCACTTCCAGCATGGTGATGCGTCTCTATCCACCACACCAGCAACAGTCCGGAAGCGAATCCTGTGATATCGAGCAGGTATTCCATAGCGATCCTCTTTCGAGTGAAAAACAGCTTTATGTCCACGAGGGGGATTCATGGACGCTCAACTCAACACATCAAGCTGTGCCCTTAAAGATGGTCCTCTGCGATACTAGGGTTCATATTTCATGGCAGACGGCATCTTCACCATCATCAGCGCCACACCGCCGAACACCGCCGAGACAGAGCTGCAACAACCCGCAGCCACTCTCCTTTTCGACGATTGGTATCCGGCACTGCGCTCCAGCACCATCCGCGACAGAAAGATGGCCACTGCCATGCTCCTCGGCATCCCCCTTGTGCTCGGACGGCGAAACAACGGCACCCTCTTCGCCATGCGAGATAGCTGTCCCCATCGCGGCATTCCGCTCTCCTGCGGCTGGTATGACGGCCAGAATGTCGTCTGCAAATACCACGGCTGGGCCTTCGAACCAGGCTCCGGCCAATGCACCCAGATCCCCTCGCTCACCCCGTCCGACACCCTCGACCCCACCAGGATCTACGCCAGCGCCTATCCCTGTGTCGAGCGCGACGGCTACGCCTGGGTCTACCTGCCCTCCGCCGGACGCGGCCGTCTTCGCTCTGAAGATCGCGATCAACTGCCGCCAGTCCCGGAAGTCCCGAAATTTGGCGACCGCTTCCGCTCCGCTCACCTCACCGCCGACCTGCCCTGCAACGTCGACCACGGCATCATCGGACTCATGGATCCCGCCCACGGCCCCTTCGTCCACCAGTCCTGGTGGTGGCGCAGCAAACATTCCATCCACGAAAAAGCCAAGCACTTCGAGCCCATTCCGGAAGGCTTCCGCATGTCCGCCCACGCACCCTCCGGCAACAGCGCGCCCTACAAGCTTCTGGGCGTCTACGGCGAACCCATCACCACCACCATTGACTTCGTCCTTCCCAACCGCCGTCTCGAAACCATCCGGTGCGGTCCCAAGTGGTTCTCCAGCCTCACCACCGTCACCCCGACCACGCCAAACACCTGCCGCATCGACGTAGCCGCCGCCTGGAACATCTTCTACGCCGTCCCGGGAGTCACCACCATCGCGAAGTTCTTCGGGGCCCGCTTCGTCCGCCAGGACCAGGAAACCATGATCCAGCAGGCCGAAGGCCTCAA
>CAZZUX010000055.1:0-22193 GCA_964657395.1 uncultured Ktedonobacteraceae bacterium | reverse complement strand
CAAACCGTCGAAAGCGGAGTGCCCCTCTCCGCCCTTTCAAAGTTCCTGGGAGAATCTGGTCTGCGACCCAACGACATCTACGAAGTCGTCCTGCCCGCCCGCACCCTAAAGCACCGCAAAGCCCGCAACGAACCCCTCAGCATCGACGAATCCGACAAACTCGCCCGTTTCGCCCGCGTCTTCGATCACGCCGTTCAGGTTTGGAGCACAACCGACCGCGCCCGCGAATGGCTCAGCACTCCAAAAACACGCTTCGAAGGCCGCACTCCCATCCAGATGCTCCGCACCGAAATCGGCGGCCGCATGGTCGAAGAGTTCCTCGGCCAGATCGATGAAGGCATGTTCACCTAAGCGACCCCCTGAAATTCAATTCGCTCTTCCAGAAAGAGCCATTTCCTATCCACTGAGAGACACCGCAGAAACGAGGAAGGCGGCGTTGGATGGTCCTGTGGCGCATCAGCCTCCACCGGGATCTGAGCGGCATCGGCGGCATCCGTGCCAGGGGCCGCTGGCACCATGCCGGACGACCTGTCGTCTACCTGAGCGAAAGTCCTGCCTCCACTCTCTTGGAAGTCTGCGTACACACCGCCGCCAACGACGTCCCACCGGACTTCACCCTGCTTCGCGTCGAAACATCCGGCGCTGCCGAGTCCTTTCCGTCCATCGATCCCGCAATCCTGCCGTCGAACTGGCGTGAAGATTTCGAAGTCACGCGCACCCTGGGCAGTACCTGGCTCAAAGGAAACACCTCCGCCCTGCTCAGGGTTCCCAGCGCCATCGTGCCCCACACCACCAACTACCTCTTCAACCCCATCCATCCGGATGCGCCTCTCTTCCGCATCACAGAAGCCCAGACATACCCGTTCGACTATCGTCTGAAGACTTGACTCGTCGAATCCGGCTGACACAGCAACAACGTGGCGTACGCTGTACGCCATGGCTTGCCTGAAATTATCGTGCGCTTTGTTAGCAGGTGTCTTCGCATGTGCAGGCGCCGTCGCTACCGCCCAGACGACGATGTCAATTCACATCGAAGTCACCGACGGGTCCGAAGCCGTCGTTCCAGGAGCATTCATCGGCATCAACGACGCCGCGACAAATGCCGTCGTGAAGCACGCCGCCGACTCGCAGGGAAAACTTACAATCGTTCTTCCCGCAAAGCCCTACCACTTGACCGCCGCCAGTCCCGGGTTCCGGCAGGAGGATCGGGAAATTGATAATCACTCACTCGAAAGTCAAATTCGTGTTGGGCTCCAGGTAGGAGGCGGCTCCACGGTGGATGTTCGACCGATTTATGTTTCCCTCGAGCTTCTTGAACGACCCGATGTTCAAGTGTTCATCGATGCCGTCGAACCGATTCGCATCCGCTTACCAGCAATGCACCAACATCACCACTGGCTCTAACCCGACTAAGCAGCCACCCGCATCAACTTCCCGTCCTTCAACGCGAACCGGTGCCCCCGCCACACCACCGTATCCCCGGCATAGCTCCACACCCAGATCCCCAGCGCCACTAAATCCCGTGGCAGCAGCAGCCAGATGTCCCGCAGCACCTGCACATCCCCGGCAATCCCCACACCCACCGCCAGCGCCAGCGCCACCCGCGCCACCAGCGTCAGCACAAACAGCGCAAAGCTCGGCAGACTGAAGCCATTCGCCAGCAGGTTCAGACATGCCCACGGCAAGCCGAACGTAAACACCAGCCCCGCATACCCCCACTTGCGCGAATCCCGCGTCGACCGGCTCCACCGGATCTGGTGCGCCAAAAATTGCGCAAACGAATACGCCGGCACATACGTCTCGACCACTTCGCTGGCCAGCGCCACGTCATACCCGGCGCCATACACACGCGCGCCCAGCTCGTAGTCGTCCGCCAGATAATCCACCAGCGGCAGCAGTCCACCACTCGCCACCAGCGCCTCGCGCGAAATCGCCAGCGTCGACCCCAATCCGAACCGGATGCCTCCCTCCAGCTTCCGCGCCGTCAGCACCCCCGCCAGAAAATCCGTCGAAATCCCCAGCGCCTCCATCTTCGAACCCAGCGTCCCATGCGCCTTCCCGCGATACGGCGCCGTCACCAGCCCGATCTTCCGCTTCCTTTGCATCCCAGACTGAAACGCGGACATGATCCTGCCGAGATACAGCGGAGACACCAGGATGTCGCTGTCATTGATCAGCAGGTAGTCATACCGCGCGGCCCGTGCCATCTGCACCAGGTTGCTGACCTTGCCATTGGTCCCCAGCACCTCGGGACACTCCACCAGCCGGATCGTCCGCTCGGGAAACTCGAGCTGCAACTGCTTCACGGCGGCAACCGCCGGATCCTGCAGACTGCTGACACCGAAGATCAGCTCAAACTCCGCCGCGTACTGCTGTCGGCAGTGACTGGCAAAGCCGGCATACATCTCGGGATCCAGCCCCTTGACCGGCTTCAGGACACTGACCGGCGTCTCGAACCCTGGCAGCGGATGCCGTGCCGCCCGGCCGAACGCACGCGCGCTCCACAACGCCAGCAGGTAATAGCCAAACCCTGCAAGCGTCAGAACCGTCGTGATCCCCGCCACCACCGTCGCCAGCATCATGCCTCGCTCCAGTGTAGCGACATTGAAGCCGTCCCGGGATGGAAGCAGGCAGGCGCTGCCTTCTTGAAATGAAGCGTCACACCTGGTAGAAGAACTCCTCGTACACCACCTTGCCGTCGACCACCTTGTACACCGCGACTTCTTCCATCACGAACCGTCGTGAAGCCGGCTTGAACGTCACTTCCATCTTGAACGTCACCGCGAAATGCTGACCTGCCACCAGCGGCCCTTCCACCTTCGCGGAATGCACCTCGTGGTTCTCCACCCACCACTTACCCTTCGCTTTCACCGCCTCGATGCCCTTCGCCTCGCGCGAACCACCCGGAGGCGCAGCCGCCTCCACACTCACAACATCAGGTGCGTACAAAGCTTCAACCGCCTCTTCAAACTTGCCCTGCGAGCAATACTTGATCAACTCTTCTGCCACTTCCTGCGTCGTCATGCGGTTCCTCCTCATGCCTTTTCCGGCACGCGGATCATAGTCGCACGGCGGAACACACGTCACTGTGAATTAAACGTGACGCAGCAATGAAGTGCCAGATGGGATCAGCCACCCGCCTCGTCTCGCAAACGCCTCCAGGCCACCAGGAAACTATGCGACCAACGGGAGAATAAAGCGCCAAAGGCGCAGTGCCCGGCTGGCAGAGCCTATTCGTAGCGGAGGGCTTCGATGGGGTCGAGTGTGGATGCGCGGTAGGCCGGATAGATCCCAAACACCAGTCCAATGACCAGGGACACGACAAACCCGGTGAGTGCCCAGCCTGAGGACATCGTTGCCGGCAACACGGCGACCAACGCGTGGATGACCAGCGTGATAAATCCGCCAATCAAGATGCCGATCACGCCCCCAAGCGCGCACAACGTGATGGCTTCCAGCGTGAATTGCAGCAGAATGTTCTTCTTGGTTGCGCCCAGCGCCTTACGCACACCAATCTCTCGCGTTCGCTCCGTCACGCTCACCAGCATGATATTCATCACGCCCACGCCGCCGACCATCAGGCCTACACTCGCAACCGCCACCATGAAGGCGAACAGGCCGCCGGTAATCTGGCTCCACAGCCGGGTCAGCGAGTCGGGCCCGAAGATCGCGAAATTATCCGGCTGCTCCACATGCACCTTGCGCCGGCGACGCAGCAGCTCGGTCACCTCATCCGTCACCAGGCCCTTGTTCTTGGCATCGTCATACTTCACAGAGATCCAGTAATCCAGGACCTCGGGATGCAGCTTGCGGAACGTCTCCAGGGGAAACCCGGCAGAATTATCTTCAGGATTCTTGCCACTGCCGAACGCCTGTTTCTGTTTGGCATAGACGCCGATCACAGTGAAGACATCGCCTTCGATTTCTACTTCTTTGCCGGTAGGCTCCTCGTTGCCAAACAACTTCTCCGCCGCGTCATGCCCCAGGACCACAACATTGGCTCGGCGCTTTTCTTCCTCGTCCGTCCACATCCGCCCTGACGTCAGCACCAGGTCGTTGATGTCTTTGACTGCCGTGGTATCGCCTTCAAGAATCGTGTTCTGCACCTTGTTCTTGCCATATTTCACCGCCACCGAACCGACGTTATAAGCCACCGGATTGGTATAGCGTTGTCCCGGATCGACGGCGACCACATGCGGCAGCGAGCGCATCGCAATGCCATCGTCATACGTCAGCTTCTTGCGCGTCAGCATCTCCGTCGTCGGCCGCACGCCAATCACCGGGATGTGAAACACCCACAACGTATTTGTGCCCAGCGAGTTCGCCCAGTTCTGCACATTGTTATTCAGGCCATTGATGACCGAGGAAATGACGATCACGGTCGTCACGCCGATCACGATGCCCAGCACCGTCAGCCCGCTGCGCAGCTTGTTCGTCCGCAGGGTGTCCATCGCCATCCGAACCGATTCACGCGCGTCCAGCAATCTCATCCCAGCAGCCTCTCTTACAACGTCGAACGCTACAACTCAGATCGCAAAGCCGTGATCGGATCCAGCTTTGCCGCCTTCTGTGCCGGATACACCCCGAAGAACACGCCCACTCCAAATGCCACGAACAGCCCGGCAAACACTGCCCACAACGCCACGTCCGACTCCCATCCCACCGCCAGCGTAATCATCTTGGCCAGTCCCACTCCAAGCATCACGCCAATCAATCCGCCGATCACCGACATCGTCACCGACTCAATCAGGAATTGCGTCAGAATATCCAGCCGCTTCGCGCCCAGTGCCTTTCGCACGCCGATCTCGCGCGTCCGCTCGGTCACACTTACCAGCATGATGTTCATGATCACGATGCCGCCTACGACCAGCGCAATCGAAGGAATGATGATCAGGATCATCGAGAAGCTCGAACTGATGCTCTGCCACAACCCGACGAACGTCGCATTGGTATCGATCGAAAAATCATCATCCGCACCCGGCGCCACATGCCGACGCGAACGCAGAATCGTCCTCACCTCATCCACTGCCCGGTCCAGCGGCTCGCCCGTGGCGCCCGCCGTTGCATAGATGTCGACGCTGTCGACCGTGCCGTGCGCATGCTGCCAGGCCGTAATCGGGATCGCTACCCAGTCATCCTGGCTCTGGCCCAGCGTCTTGCCCTGCCGCTCACCGATGCCGATCACCGTGTACTGCTCCCCGTCCACGCGAATCTCTTTACCCAGCGGCTCTTCGCCCGGCATCAGGTTGTCCACAATGTCGTAGCCGATAATCGCAACGTGCGTCGCATGACTCTCTTCAGCTGCCGTCCAAACTCGCCCGCGATCGAGATTGATGTTGTAGATCGGCGGCATCGTCCACGTCCAGCCACGCACTCGCGAGCCTTTACTCGACTCCTTGCCGTAAATCACATTTCCCGTTGTACTCAACATCGCGCCGGTCGATTTACACAACTTGCACTCGTCTGCTACCGCCTGGTAATCCGCAAGCTTCAGATCCTTCCGCTTCTTGTAGCGGATAAACTCTTCGGCGTCGAAGATCACCTGCGGCTGCTTGCTGGCCGTAAACACATCCGCCCCGTAGCCATACACCTTGGTCGCCACATAGTGGTTCGCGCCATTCACCAGCGTCACCACCGCGATCACGGACGCCACACCGATCACCATGCCAAGCAGCGTCAAAATCGACCGCAGCTTGTTCGCCCAGAGCGATGCTAAGGCTATACGAACGGCTTCCTGGAGTTGCATAGGTCTCGCAGTCCTTATACGTGTGGAAAAAGTGTAGCAGGCAGTCTTCACCCGCAAGGGCAACATGCCGGCCACGCATCCACTCCTATGGGTACGAAGGAGAAACACATGGCAAGCAATCGCGGCGTCGTCTACTTAGGACCCGGCAAAGTCGAAGTTCAATCCATCGACTACCCCAGGATGCAGAACCCCCAGGGCAAAGAGATCGAACACGGGGTCATCCTCAAGATCGTCAGCACCAACATCTGCGGCTCCGACCAGCACATGGTACGCGGCCGGACGACCGCGCCGAAAGGAATCGTTCTGGGTCACGAGATCACCGGCGAAATCATCGAAAAAGGCAAAGACGTCGAATACCTGAACGTTGGCGACCTCGTCTCGGTTCCCTTCAACGTCGCCTGCGGCCGCTGCCGCGCCTGCCGTGAGCGCAACACCGGCGTCTGCCTCAACGTCAATCCGCAGCAACCCGGCGGCGCCTACGGTTATGTCGACATGGGCGGCTGGGTTGGTGGCCAGGCCGACTACGTCCTCGTTCCCTACGCCGACTTCAATCTCCTCAAGTTCCCCGACAAAGCCCGCGCCATGGAGAAGATTACCGACCTCACCATGCTCTCGGACATTCTGCCCACCGGCTTCCACGGCGCCGTTACCGCAGGCGTCGGCGTCGGCTCCACCGTCTACATCGCCGGTGCCGGTCCCGTCGGGCTCGCCGCCGCCGCATCCGCCTACATCCTCGGCGCCGCCGTCGTCATCGTCGGCGACAAGAATCAGGACCGTCTCGACCACGCAAAGAGCGTTGGCTACGAAACCATCAACATCAGCCAGCATGACAAACTCGGCGAACAGATCGCTCAGATCCTCGGCGTTCCGGAAGTCGATGCCGCCGTCGACGCCGTCGGTTTCGAAGCCACCGGCCACGGCAGCAAGGACGAACCCGCCCCCGCCTCTGTCCTCAACGAGCTCATGGAAGTCACCTTCGTCGCCGGCGGTCTCGGCATCCCCGGCCTCTACGTCGTCTCCGATCCCGGCGCCCCCAGCGAGGACGCGAAGAATGGCATGCTCAAGGTAAAGTTCGGCAAAGGCTGGTCAAAGTCGCTGCACTTCCACACCGGCCAGGCGCCCGTCCTGCAGTACAACCGCCAGCTCATGCAGGCCATCCTCCACGACCGTTTGCCGATCGCAAAGATCGTCAACGCCACCGTCATCAAGCTGGATGACGCGCCTCGGGGCTACAAGGATTTCGACTCGGGCGTAGCCAAGAAGTTCGTCATCGACCCGCATGGTTCCGTCGCCGGCAAAAGAGCAGCCTAAGCGCTTCGTGCCGTTTGAACCCCGGTAAACCCTCTCCCGCGCTACCCTTAGCGCGGGAGAACTTTTTTTGAGGCTGCGCACCCACCTTTACCGATTGACGTTTTACCTGCTCACCGGCTACGGCTTCCTGTACTTCTCCTATAAGTGGCTCATTCCCACCGCCGTCAATACGGACTTCGTCGAGTACTACGGAATGATTGTCCACCCGTTCGACTTCCAGGCAGCGCCGTCTCCCTGGGTCTATCGGCAGGCCAACGCCCTCTTCGCCCACCTGCTCTGGCGTGCCCACGTTTACTATCCAGGCGTCATCCAGTTCTCCGATCCCCACTACGATCAGCGAATCTTCTTCGCCGCCCTCTTCACCAATTTCCTCGCCGTCGTCCTCACCGCGTGGCTCGTCAGCCTCGTTGTGGAGGGTTGGCTCGGCCGGGGCTCTCACATCCTCCCCTTGTTCGGAGGCATCCTCTGCTTCTGCAGCTTCCTGCTGCAGGAAACCACGCTCACCGGCCAGGCTGACGGACTAAGCTGGACCCTCGTCGCCCTCTGCTACCTGCTCTATCAACAGCACCGGCTGCGCTGGTTCGCACTGGTCGTGCTGTTCAGCATCCTTCAGCGCGAGATCCTGCCCATCATCTTTTGCACACTTGCTGCCAGTACCGCCCTGCTGCTGCCACGCCTGCCGGGCACCGAGCCCGAACAGCATGCGCCTAACGAACGGAGGTACCAGCTCCAGATCGCCGCTGTCTCCGTAATCGCCTTTGCGGCCTATCTGCTTCTCCGCCACATCATCCACGCGCCTGGCAACGAGTACCAGGCAGACCTGCCTTCACTCTGGCATGGCATACGGGACTTCCGCCTGACCTTGCCCTACATCAACCAGGTCATCCTTGGCCAGAACCTGCTGCTGCTGCTCTGCGGCATGTGGCTGCTGCTCTACAAGCGTCTTCGCGAATACACCATCCGGATGGTGCCGCTGCTGATCACCTGTGTGGTGCTCATCCTTGTTTCGATCATCACGCACATCGGGCTCAATGCCGCTCGCATGCTGGCACTGCTCACCCCATTGGTCGCAGCAGAAATTACATTCGCCCTGGCGAAACTGGACGGCAAACAAATACCAGCGACTCGCACCAGCAATCTCGCGTCGTAGGTCCTCCTTGAACAACGCCCACCTTCAAGGCGTCACCTCCAGCGACCGCACACGTCGCGGCATCCGCATCGGCTCCACAGGCTCAAGCGAATCTTCCCTCCGCGACATCTCCAGCGCCAGAAGCACGTACGCCGGATATTCGTAGCGGTTCTGGATCAGCGGACTGATCGCCGATAACACCATGTACACCAGCGCAAAATGGA
This sequence comes from uncultured Ktedonobacteraceae bacterium, assembly GCA_964657395.1. Lineage (GTDB taxonomy): Bacteria > Acidobacteriota > Terriglobia > Terriglobales > Acidobacteriaceae. The sequence goes on along the minus strand of CAZZUX010000055.1, from coordinate 13,783 downwards.
TCAGCGGCCGACCCATCCGGAATCTTCCCTTGAAGATCGTCACCGCCAGCAGCGTCAGCGTCGCAACACTGTGCAGGTTGCCGATAATGGTATTTTGTAATTCGTGAAAATCTGATTCCACCCAGCCATGCAGAACATAATCGATCTGCACCAGCCGGCCCGACAGGTTCATCAGCACCTTCGGCCACACCACCAGGAACAACCCGCCATGCGCCTGGATCGCATTCAGCCGGGCTACCGTGCCTGTCGTAATTTCCTGTTGCAGCGCGGAATAAGCAGACAGTAGCCCCGAAAAGCGCCACGCAATCACCCCCCAAAGCACCGAAAAAAATCCAATCACCGCAGCGATGCCCCACTTCGGTCGCGTCCGGAACGGAGAGTGCCTCGCCTCCAGCATCAGGTAGATCATCATGAACGCCGTCTGCTGCCAGCGCGCCATCGTCGAGATCAGAAACACCAGCGCCAGCAGCCACAGCGAGCGCTTTTCCGAATACAGGTACTTCGCGAACAGCACCATCCCCGCCAGCGCCATAATCTCTTTGTTCAGCGTCATCAGCGAAGACAAAGTCAGCGCGTTTACCACCATCAGGACCGCAAAGGTCCGCCGCCGTACTCCGGGAATACCTCCGGCAGCATACACACTCAGTGCGAAGAGCACGCAGTTGAAGATCGCAACATTCAGCGGATTCCTGAAGATCAGCGCGATGATGGCCGGCCCGATCACACTGCCGCCCAGGCTCACCTGGTCCGACAACTGCGTGCCACCTTCACCCGCATACTGGTTCACACCCGCTGCCGCGTAATATGCGCCTGAATCCGCCTCGATCGTGTAAGGAATCAGGTTGTGATACGCATTGCTGACGGTCACAGAGTAGACCATCCAGCACACCGCGATGTACACGCAGACCACGCCCACAGCCAGCCAGGTACGCACCGGCCGCGGCTCAAACAATCTCAGCGTCGGTCGCGGCGGGGTAGACATCATCTATGCAGAATACTAATCCGGCTCGGTCATTTTGCAGGTGGACCTGTAAGCCGAATTCTGTCGTGGACGACCATTCCTCTAGGCGCCGCATCACTGCGGACACTCATCAGCAACCTACCCGGAAGTTTCCGTGAACGCATCGTGAGACACGCCCAGACCCTCGTTGGCGCACCGGGCCGGCACGCACCTCCAGGCAATCGGGTCAGCCCGGAAGTTCCCTCCCTATTTGGTCTTGCTCCGTGTGGGGTTTACCCTGCCTCGCCGCTTTACAGCGCGAGCGGTGCGCTCTTACCGCACCTTTTCACCCTTACCTCGATGGCCGTCAGGCTATCGAGGCGGTATCTTCTCTGTGGCACTTGCCGTCTCCAGGCCTTGACGCCTGGATCCCGGACGTTATCCGGCACACTGCCCTGCGGAGTTCGGACTTTCCTCCCCCGCGCAACACGCCCATGTACGGAGTACAGAGGCACCCACGCGGCAGCGGCCGTCCAGCCCACCTGCCCCTCCATCCTAACTCAAGCCACCCCGACTCTCAGAAGATGCCCTCTAAGCCGACTAACTCCAGCACCTACAAACCGTCTCTATTTGTATCTACAACAATTTCGTATTTCGCTTGTCGTTCAGGGCGTCACAACGAGCCTGCACATCTGGTGCCGAAGCGCCCACAGAGGTAACCGTTACGTAAATAGGGGACCTCGCGTCAGGCGCAAAATACGCAACTGGGGAAGTATTTTCCTAGCCGTTTGCAATTGGTTGCCTGCCTCTGAAAATAATTTTTAAATTGCTTTGAAAAGAGCTTCTGCATGATGCGGGATTGTGTAATTATCCGCTTCAGTACACGGTTTCCAACATTCCCAGCCGAGGTAGCGAGTCCGAAGTAGATCTGGAAAGATCGAGCGGCGCCCCACAAAAATCTTCTCCAGCCTTTCTCCTGACTTGATGCACTCTCCTCTCGGCGGTCCCGGCCCCGGCCACCCGATCACTGATTGACCCTGATTTTTTCCTAAGTTAGTTGTCGCGGTTCTGCGTCCACGCCTTCCGCTTACACGCAATCCGTCATCCGCAATTTTTTGCTTATTTCCGCACTCGCTTCTGAAGCTCGACGAATTCCTCAAGGCAGATTTTCCAACATGAGACTTCCCCGCATTTCCCTTCTGGCCGCATCCCTGCTCAGCCTCGCCATCTCTGCAGCAACCGCATCCGCCGATGTGACAGTCAGCAGCCCGGCAAGCAACTCTGCAGTCAGCTCCCCCACCGCCTACAGTGCCACCTCCACCACAAACTGTTCGCTGGGCGTAGCTTCCATGGGTGTGTATGTCGATAACCACCTCACCTTCGTTTCACAGGGAAGCACTCTCAACACCTCCATCACACTTCCCACTGGCACACACAACACCGTGGTCCAGGAATGGGATTATTGCGGCGGTTCCACCTACACTCCGGTGAACAACCTCACCGTGGGCGCACCCGCCGCCACCAACAACCCTCCCGGCATACCAGCCAACGCCATCTCCTCCGGCGACATGGATGCTTCCAGCTCATGGGTCTGGGCACACGACAACGGCACCCCCGGCACTTCAATCGGCTATAGCTCCTATCCGGTGAGCGGCGTGTCCACTGACAACGCGGCGCGCTCCATGAGCGTCTCGTATGCTCATCATGGTGGCGAGATTTACCACGTCGACTTCGGCAATGACACCAACGCCAGCAATTTCATCTACGACACCAACATCTACATCACCGATCCCTCGCAGATCGCAAACATCGAGATGGACATCAACCAGGTCATCTCAAATGGTTCGACCGTCATCCTCGGCACCCAGTGCTCCATCTACTCCGGCACCTGGGAATTTGTAACAGCCAAGGGATTAACCCCTCACTGGAACCCCTCCAACCTTCCCTGCAATCCTCAAACCTGGAGCGCAAACACCTGGCACCATGTCCAGATAGCCTCACACCGCACTTCAGGCGGCAACGTCTCCTACGACTGGGTCAACCTCGACGGACAGGTAAGCTACTTCTCCGGGGCAGGCGGCAACGCCGCGATGCCGCTCGGGTGGGCACTCGGCGCACTCGTGCTGAACTTCCAGCTCGATGGCGCCAGCCAGTACAGCGGCTCGATGCACGTATTCACAGATCAGCTGAACATCTATCGCTGGTAACAGCCGCCCGCAACAGCAAGGCCCTGCTGCATCATGCGGCAGGGCCTTCTACTTTCCAGCGGCCTCCGTCGCACGACTACACTTCTTCCCACCGGGAAGAGACCCCGGCTCAAGGCTGCTTTCTGCGCCATACGGTCTTTCCTCGCTGTAATTCGTCATCAGCGCCACGCGGATCTCGCAGCGTCTTCAAAAACACTTCCACGCCTCGCTCCAGCCCGCCCTTTGGCCCCGATACTCCAAACGCACCGGCATGCTCAAGACTGACGTAGCCATGCAGGAACGACCACACGGCGACCGCGGCAGCAGTATCGTCCGGCTGTCCGGAGACGCCACTCGCGGCCTCTAACAGGAGGTTCCAGACTGTCTTCCCCACTGCCAGCCGGTACGACGCAGGGTAGCGGCTCTGCATGAGGAACGAATAGAGGGCAAACCGTTCACGCGCAAATTCCAGGTACGCATCCACCGTCTTTCGGAACCTCTTCTCTGGATCGGAAACAGTCGCGGCATCCTGCAGCCGGCTCAATATGGCCTTCAGCGCCTCCTCGGCAACCGCAACCTCCAATGCTTCTTTCTGCGGAAAATAGCGGTAAAGACTGGGCGCTCTTACTCCCAGCTCCTCTGCAACAGCCCGCAGCGAGAGCCCGTCCGGCCCCTCCCTTTCCACCATCTGCACTGCTGCCTGCAGGATGTCCTGCGGCGAAATCAGCTTCTTATAAGCCATCGCTTACATTGTAAGTCTTGACACGCTTCGGTCGATGGCTTACGGTGTAAGTCATGCGAGCGGGGCATGGCTGGCCGCGGCTCTCTTCAACCTTTTATCAAAGGAGCCATAATGGCATTCATCCTTGGAACTCTGCTCTTCGTCGTCGTAGCCGGGCTCGTCGACCAGCGCCTGCCCTGGCCGCGCCCGGAGAATCCCTCCAGCAAACACCAGGAAGTGGCGCGATGATCGCCGGTCACTTCGGCCTCGCCGCCATCGTCAAGTCGCGGGAACGCTCCGCACCGCTCTGGACCCTCATGCTGGCCACCGTCTGGCTGGACATCCTCTTCGTGCCGCTGTTCGTCATCCACCTCGAGACAACCGACACCATCCATCCCGGCTACGGCGGCCTCTTCATCCACGCCGACTACACGCACTCAATCCTTGGCATGCTCGCGTTGTCCGCAGCGCTCGGAGCCATCTTCCTGCCGAAGCTCGGGAGACGGATCGCGCTCGTCATTGCCCTCGTCAGCGCGTCCCATTGGTTGCTTGATCTGCTGGTTCACCGTCCGGACATGCCGATCCTCCCTGGAAACATCGGCGGCCTGCCACGACTCGGCTTCGGCCTGTGGAATCATCCGCCCATCGCAGTATGCATGGAACTGGCTCTGGTCATCGTGGGTGCCTTCTTATACTGGCGTGCAGCCAAGGCGGTAACAGAGCAGGCCGGAAAGCGACAGCGATGGGCTTCCTTCTCGGCAGCGTTGATCGCCATCTTCGGAATACTGGTACTGGTTCTCGACTACACCAGTTAGAAACCGGCTCAGCGCGGGCCAAGAGCAGATTTGTCGAAGTGCGCCAGCAGCTCAGCCGGATCAGCGTAGATCTCAATACACCCTGCTGCCTGCAGATCCTGTTTCGACCACCCACCGCACGTCAACCCGATCGTCCGGATGCCGATTTTGCCGGAAGCCTCGGCATCGTAGGGCGTATCTCCAAGGGACAATGCGTGGCTGGCCTGCACGCCCAGCCTCTCCAACGCTGCCCCGAAAATGTCAGGATGCGGCTTGCTCTTCTCTGCGTCCTCGCTCGTTGTCTCCTCTTCAATCAGGTCGTCAACTCGCGCCAGCTTCTTGTAGTACTGCAGTTCGTCCTTGCCCGCGGATGAGGCGATCGCAATCTTCAATCCTGCTTTCTTCATCCGCTCCACTAGCTGCCGCACCTTAGGGAAGGGCTGCAGCGTATCGCGATACTCGCGCTGAAAAATTTCCTTGCGCACTTTCTCGATAGCCGGCCCGACAGATGAAACCTGTGCCTTCTCGAGAAACACCGGCAGCAACTGGTCGCCGCCTTTCCCAATCTGCCGCAGCAGCGTTTCGAATCCTATGTGCACATCGAACTTCGCAAATGCCTGCTGCCATGCCTTCGCATGCTGCGCATTGCTGTCGATCAACGTTCCATCCATATCCAGCAGAATTGCTTCCATCATGGCTTCTAGGATGCGCATGACTCGTTCCACCTACTGCATTAGGTGACTGCGATTTGACCTTGGAGAATCACCATCTTGTCAGGAACTGAACAGGTAAATTCGTTCCTTGTACTAGCGTCTTTTTTCCCGCAACATGCAGTATTTGCACGAAGTTAGAAAAAGGTTGCCTTCTCGCAAACTTTTTTCGAGATATTGTCTAAAACCCCTAAACAGCACCTGCAATCTGTGTAATTATCCGCCTAGTAACAAATTGTTTCCTGCTGCAAAGCAGATCTTAGTTTCGAAGTGTCGTTGGAAGCTGAGTAGGTAGTTCCCCCATCCAGGCGGAGTCCTGCGGAGTTGCAACCATCATTCTTCGTACCTGTGAACGACCCATCGTTCCGCGCTGCACCTTCGTGTGCGACACGGCGGAACCAAGAGGCTCTTGAACCGCATGAAGACCGATGCGGATCAAACGGCGCCCGAAGAAAGCAGAAACTGGCAAGTCCTGAATCATGCGCATTACTTGAACAAAATTGTCATACCTAAAGGCACATGGATGAAGCTTTTTACTTACGCATTCCTACTACTCTCCCTGCTCGCTCCTACCGCATTCGCTTCCACCTCTTCCGGCAATCTCACCGGCTCCAGCCGCTGGGAATGGAACCACGACAAAGGCACGCCAGGAACCTCGACAGGCTACTCATCGTTCGCCGTCCACAGCCCCTCCATCGACAACGAAGCGCGGGAACTCTCTGTTTCCTATTGGGATCACGGCGGCGAAATCTATCACCTCAGCTTCGGCAATGACGAGTCGGCCACGCACTTTGTCTACGACACCTATATCTACATCGAAGAGCCGTCGGAAATCGCGAACATCGAGATGGACATCAACCAGGTCCTTTCCAATGACCGCACCATGATCCTCGGCACACAGTGCTCGAGCTACTCCGGCAGCTGGGAATTTGTCACGACCTCCGGAAAAAGCCCGCACTGGCATTCGTCGAACATCGCCTGCAATCCCAAGAACTGGTCCGCGCATACCTGGCACCACGTTCAGATTTATTCGCACCATAATGGCTCCGGCGATGTGACATATGACTCGGTTGTCCTCGACGGGAAGAAAGAAGACTTCAAAAACGCAGGCGGCTATTCGTCACTCGCCCTTGGCTGGTCACGCGGCGACCTGCTGCTCAACTTCCAGCTCGATGGAGCCAGCGGCGGTAACGGCAGCATGAAGGTTTTCATCGATAAACTCACCATCGATCGCTACTAATCCTCACCACGCATAACAAAGGCCGTCTCCTCTGAGAGACGGCCTTGTTATTTCTGCCAGCCTGATGCAATCGCGGCTAGGCGTGTACCGGTTCTGATTGCCGCAGCCACGTATACAGCGGGAACTGCTCTGCCATCTCCAGCACCTGGCCGCGTATCCGCCGAAGCGTGGCACCATCCCCGCGTCCATCCAGTGCCTCCACAATCCACTTGGCGATCACCCGCATCTCGTTTTCACCCATGCCACGCGTCGTCAGCGCAGGCGTGCCGATGCGAATACCACTCGGCTTCATCGGAGGATTGGTGTCATACGGAATCGCATTCTTGTTCACCGTAATCCCAGCCTCGTGCAGCGCATTCTCTGCTTCAGATCCCAGCATTCCCTTGGCAAAAACATCCATCAGGATCACGTGCGTATCCGTGCCGCCGGAGATCACGCGATAGCCTTCGTCCGCCAGCGTCGCCGCCAGCACCTTGGCGTTGGCTACTACCTGCGCGGCATACTTCCTGAACTCCGGCTGTAGTGCTTCCCTGAAGGCAACAGCCTTCGCCGCCATCACGTGCGCCAGCGGTCCACCCTGCTGGCCCGGAAACACGCAGCGATCAATCGCCGCAGCCAGATCAGCCCGGCAAAGAATCATGCCCGATCTCGGTCCACGCAGCGTCTTGTGCGTCGTTGTCGTCACGATATGCGCATGCGGCACCGGAGAAGGATGCGCGCCACCCGCCACCAGACCGGCGAAATGCGCCATGTCGATCAGCAGTGTCGCCCCTACCTTGTCCGCAATCTGCCGCATTCGCGGAAAGTCAAACTGCCGCGGATACGCACTGCCGCCGCCGATCAGCAGCTTCGGCTTTTCACGCTCCGCAATCGCCTCCAGCTTGTCGTAGTCGATCACTTCGCTGTCTTTCTCGACTCCGTAGCTCGCGACCTTGTAAAGCTTCCCGCTGAAGTTCAGCTTGTGTCCGTGCGTCAGGTGGCCGCCATGCGCCAGGTCCAATCCCAGGATCGTGTCACCCGGATTAATCACTGCCATGTACGCCGCGGCATTCGCCTGCGAGCCCGAGTGCGGCTGCACATTTGCATGCTCCGAACCAAACAACTGCTTCGCCCGCTCGCGTGCCAGGTTCTCCACTACATCGGTATATTCGCAACCGCCATAGTATCGTTTGCCAGGATAGCCCTCGGCATACTTGTTCGTGAACACCGATCCGGCTGCTTCCAGCACAGCATGGCTCACAAAATTCTCGGAGGCAATCATCTCCAGCCCCTCGTGCTGGCGGCGCACCTCGTTATCGATAGCGGAAGCAATCTCCGGATCAGCCTGCTCAAGCGAACGGTTCATCAAGTCGGACATAGCTACGAGTTTACTTGCCCTGTTGCCCTACGGCACGCCGAGTTTTAATCAAGTTAGCGAACGCCAGAATTGCTGGAGCAATGTCTCATCTCGCATCCTGACAGCGTACTTTGGAGAATCAGGCTTTACGGGACCTTTGCTGCAGCGCCTGGTGGATGATCATTTTTAGGTAGGTCTGGTACTTCAATCCAAGCTGCTCTGCCTGCTTTTTTGCTATCTCGATGTCCTTAGGATCCAGACGGATTGTCGTAGTAGGCGTCTTGGCACGTTTGGCAGCTGTTCCGTGACCTAAAGATCCATCTTTTGCAGCCGTTTCGAACTCGCCAAGTAGATTGTCCTGACTCGCAGCCCACCATTGCGCTTCTTCGGTTTCGCTCTGGAAGTCAGGTGTTTTGAGGCCCTTCGGCATTCCCCGATCCTCCCTTTTCCTCTAAGTAAAAGTTACGAAGCCGCCTGTTCGCCGGAAATGCGGTAACGACACGGATCATGCCCTCACGGAGCGTCAGAACGACGATCAGGATTCGGTTACGATCCGTTTCGCCGAGTTGTACTATTCGCGATTCCCCGCTTCGCAGTTGCCGTTCTATATCAACTGGATTATTTAGTGTTACCTGTTCAGCTTCTTCTGGTAAGACACCGTGTTTAGCGATGTGTTCGACATTGGAGGCATCCCACAAAAACATTGGTATTCCTCTCGGGACTTCGGGTGCGCATCCCGTTCAATCGTTTTCATCGTCGTCTCCCAGTGCCGTCGAGTCTTGATCATTTCAACTCTGACACTTCTACTGTAGCAACAATGTAGCTACGGAACAAGCAATAAAGCAAGGGAGCCGCCATCAGCAATGCTCCATGCGGAACCTACTCGCCAGGCCACCCGCTCCTAACCCCCAGCCAGATCCCGGAACGCCCCATACACAAACGACCCCAGGTACCACCCATCCATGTACTTATAAGGAGTTTCCCCCGTCGTATAGTGCCCACACGGCAGTACCTTGTTCGTAAAATCCAGCTCGTACTGTGTGAAATACCGCACCACTTCCTCCGAATACACCGGCAGGAACGACAAGTCGTACGCCGCATGCACCAGCAGCACCTTCTTCGGATTCGCCGCAAACTTGTCCATGTGACTGATCGGACTCACTGCCGCCCACAGCCGGTTCAGCCGGTCCTGGGTCAGGATCGGGTCAAACGCCGCCCGGATATGCCGCGTACTCTGCCCCGTCCACACCACGTCCCCGAAGCGCATCGAAGCGTGGTTAAACGCACACACCTGCAGCCGCGCATCGTGGGCTGTCGCATTGAACGCGTAAGCCGACCCCAGGCTGGTTCCCAGCACCCCAAATTGCTGGTACCCCTGCGTCTCCAGCCAGTCCACGCAGCTCCGAATATCCACTACCGCCTGCCGGCAAGCGGAAATCGTCCGTCCCAGGTTGGCACTGACGGCATAGTCCGACCGCTCCAGTTCCGCCGGTCGCCGGATATCGTGATAAGGCTTCGACAGCCGCAGCGCCGAAATCCCAAACCGATTGAACAGGCTACAGAGCGCATTGTGACTGAAAGCATCCGCATTCCATTGCGGCATCACGACAATGGCCTGCTTCGGCTTGCCCTCCTGCTTTTCCGGGTCAGCCGGATACCATCGCGCATTCACCTGGTCATTTTCCGGATAGGGAGTCTGCTCCGCCGAAGTAAACCGGAGATACTGCGCTTTTTTCAGCTTGCCCGCCTCCGCATCCGCTTTCAGTTTTGCGGCCTGTGCCAGTGTCTCAGGCCGAATATTCGTCGGGAACAGCTCCGGATGCCGCTCCTCCAGCCGAAAATCCCTCGGCGTGTCGTACCCGAAATACTCCTCACTATGCGCGATCACTTCCTGGTTCCAACGAGCCAGCAGTTCCTCGGCCTGCGCGTCTTCAAGACCGCCGGACAAACGTCCAGCCTCGCGCAGAATCTCTGCTGCTGCCCCGCTGCTTGAACCATGCAGCCAGTCGAAACCCCACTCCAGCGGCCGTACAATCCTGTTTTCATCCCGCGTCGTCAGCGCCGTTTCCCACTCGTACATGCGCTGTGCGTACCACTTTGCAAACATCCTTTTACTCTATCAACGCGCTTCGGGCAGACTCCCGCCAGGGGTGACTTGTTCACCAACAGCTGCTGCTTTCACTCAATTTATGCTGGACAAGTGCGGCTTTTGCATAAAGATGCCGTCTAACGGTACGGCAGCAAACCGGCACCTAATCCAGTTTCCGTGACGAGGGAGAAGCCTGTCCCGACTCCGCGAAAGACCCGCCTTATCCGAATGACAAAAATCTCGATTGCCCTGGCGTTCCTCTTGTCCCTGTTTCCATCCACTCTGACGCCAGCCTACGCCCAGAATGACGCGAGTCTGCATGGCCAGGTCACGGATCCCTCCGGTGCCATCATTCCCGGCGCTACCCTCACCCTCACCGCGCCCGGCAAAAGCCTCTCGGCGCAGGCCGATGGCAGCGGCAGCTACACCTTCCACGGCGTCATGCCGGGGACCTATACGCTGGGGACGAACGTAGCCGGCTTCACGCCCTTTTCGGAGTCAGGCATCAACATCGTTCCGGGCCAGTCCAAACTGCTGAACGTCACGCTCTCGATCGCCACCCAGGATCAGCAGGTGACCATCACCGCGGAACAAACGACAGTCGACACCAACCCGGACAGTAACGCCAACGCACTGGTCATCAAGGGCAAGGCACTCGACGCCCTCTCCGACGACCCCGACCAGCTTTCCGACGAACTGCAGGCACTCGCCGGACCAGCAGCCGGACCCAGCGGCGGCCAGATCTACATCGATGGATTCACTGGCGGCCAGCTTCCGCCCAAGTCCTCCATCCGCGAGATCCGCGTCAACCAGAATCCCTTCTCCGCCGAGTATGACCGTCTGGGCTACGGCCGCATCGAGATTCTCACCAAGCCCGGCACGGATAAGATCCACGGCAATGCCCAGATAAACGGCAACGACTCTGCCTTTAATGGACAGAACCCGATCCTGAACCGCAACCTCGCGGTCGGGCAAACTCCTCTCACCGAGCCGCCCTACTACTCCTATTTTCTGAATGGCGGCATCGGCGGTCCGCTGTCGAAAAAGGCGTCCTACAACGTCAGCCTCTTCGCTCGCCACAATGACAACATCAGCATCGTCAACACGCTCATCCCCGACGCTGCCAATAATTACCTGAATCCCGACGGCTCGCTGAACACTGCCGGCATCAACTTCAACACCGCGTACGGCAATCCCTCCACACGATTCGATATCAACCCGCGCTTCGATTTCGCGCTCAGCGAAAACAACACGCTCACCGTGAACTACGAGTTCTACCGCCGTGCCGAATCGAATGCGGATCTGGGTGAGAATTCACTGCTGCCGCAAGCGTCTGGCAGTGTCAATGAAGAGAACACCTTCACGTTTGCGGATACGCAGGTACTCAGCAAGAGCATTGTGAATGACACCCGCTTCCGCTACCGTCGCATTCGGAACCGGCAGTTCGCACAGAATGCCACTCCCTCGATCAGTGTGCAGGGCGCGCTCTCGACCGGCGGCAACAATGAGCAGACCGTCCAGGACCATCAGAACCAGTACGAGTTCCAGGATTATGCGACTGCCAGCCACGGCAATCACGCGATCCACTTCGGCACCCGCCTGCGTGCCGACAACGACGTGAACCTGTCCGAGTCCGGCACCAACGGCTCCTACACGTTCACTTCGCTCGCCGGCTACATCACGGCATTGCATAATGCATCGGTTGGCCTGCCGGCAACCGCAAGTCAATATTCGGTGACCGTCGTGAACAAGCCAACGGCCAGCGCCACCATCTTCGACGCCGCTCTCTACTTTCAGGACGACTGGAAGGTCAACGAGAAGCTGACGTTCGGCTACGGTCTGCGCTACGAAGCCCAAAACCGCATTCGCGACAAGTGGGACTTTGGTCCGCGCTTCTCTCTCGCCTACGCCGTAGGCCGCGGCAAGACTCCGCCAAAGACCGTGATCCGCGCCGGCTATGGCTGGTTCTTCAACCGCTTCAATGCCGGCGGTTCGTTCAGTTCCACTTCTACGCCGTACGTCATCACAACAATCCACCAGAACAATCCGTTTATTGGCACGCCCAATCAGCAGGGATTCACTGCGAACACTCCCAGCTTCCTGCTGGCCAATCCGCAGGACCCGAACAGTTCTGCCCTGCGCCAGCCGGATAGCGCACTCTCCTCGAAGTCGAGCATTCCCACCTACTACACCATCGATCATCATTTCCATGCTGCCCTCGACATGCAGGCAGCCATCGGCGTCGATCACCAGTTCGGCAAGAACACCACTTCGAACATCACCTACCTTTACTCACAAGGTGTCCATCAATACCTGACCAACAACGTCACGGCGCCGATCCTCGACCTCGCAACGTACACCACGACGCCTGATCCGAACGTGGCCACGCCGCAGTTCAATTACCAGTTCCAATCAGAAGGCTTCTATCGCCAGAACCAGATCATCGCCACCGGCAACACGCGTATCAAACGGCTCAATGTCTTCGGCTACTACGCCTACAGCCGCGTTCTGGGCGACACGAACGGCGCGACCAGCCAACCCTCAGACCCGCACAACATCGGTCTCGATTACGGGCGCACCGGCTATGACACGCCCCAGCGCGGAGCCCTCCTCGGCAACGTCTCGGCTCCCTACGGAATCTCGATCGCGCCCTTCCTCAGCTTCAATGCCGGCACGCCCTTTGACATCACGACCGGCGAAGACACCAGCGGCAACAATCAATTCAACTTCCGGCCGACCATCTCACCGCTCACCGGCGAAGCCTGCAACAACGCGAACGGTGCGCAGTCCACACCTTACGGCTGCCTTGATCTCGGAACGGTTGCGGGCCACAGGCTGCTGCCCTTTGGTTCAGGAGTCGGTCCTTACAATATCGCTCTCAACTCGCGCGTCAGCAAAGTCATCGGCATCGGCCGGAAGGTCAAGGGCGGCGGACCCGGCGGTGGACCTCCGGGTGGCGGACGCGGACCCGGCGGCGGCGGCATCGGAGGTCGCGGTCTCAGTGGAAACCAGGGCGGACCAGGTCGGCTCGATCAGGGCACCTCGCGACGCTACAACCTCACACTCTCCGCTTTCGCGACCAACGTGCTGAACCACACAAATCTCGGAACACCGAATGGTGTCCTGCTGAATCGCGATCCAAGCGGCGCAACTTCGGTCAACACACTTTTCAATCGTTCGCAATCGCTGGCAGGAGGCTTCTTCGGACCCAGCAGTGCCGGCAATCGCAGCATTTACGTCTCAGCCTCCTTCAACTTTTAAGCTGTAGGAGAAAACCTAGAAGCTGCCCGTCAGGCGCATCTCGACGCTGCGTCCCGGTCCAATGGCGTTGCCGGAAAAGAGTCCGCCAAAGTCAATCACATCGAGCTGGTTGGTGAGGTTCTCACCATCCAGCTGCAGACGGACATTCCTGGCCGGCGCCGCTTCTCCAGTGCCCGCATGCTGCCGATACAGCTCCACACCGCTGGACGCACCCAGTAGCCAATTCGGCCGGATGCGCCCACGATCGAAGTTCAAGCGGTCCAGCACCGCAATCCCATACTGTGCCTGCGCGTCCGCGGCCGTGCCTTCAAATTCAAACGGCAGCCCAGTGTTATACGCCAGCGTCCCGGCAATCCACCACCGCGGTAGCACCTGGTACTGAATGCGCGCTCGACCCGTGTGCCGCTGATCCTGCGAATCGGGAAAGTGTCCCGCCAGTTGCGTATTGGCGTCCGTCACCTCCTGGCCAAGAAACAATCCTCCATTGACGGGATACCAGACATTTC
>CAZZUX010000054.1:0-25150 GCA_964657395.1 uncultured Ktedonobacteraceae bacterium | reverse complement strand
ATCATTCGCATACGGACGAATATTTCCAAACTCATCCGTCACCCGCATCACTACGCGCGTCGTATCCGCACCATCCGCCATCAACTCCGCATCATCGGGCAGCAGCACAAACTTCTGATCCACACCGAGCCCTGACATATTCTTCGTGGCCATCAGCTTGCCCGCGACATACCCCTCGATCCGCAGATCGCCAAATTCATTCATCTGCGATACATCGAACGTGAACGGCGCATACTTCAAATGCGCAAACTGCGCACGGTCCGGATCACCTTCCAGCACCATCTTCGCCTGGCCATTCTTCACCAGGTACAGCTTCAAGTGATCGCAGTTCGAACTAATCAGAATCGATTGCAGATGCGTCGCTTCATCCGACGAAGCCCAATGGAACGCCGGTTCCAGCACCACTTCCTTCTCCGGCGCCTGCTGCGATTTATAAACTCCCGCAGCCGGCTTCGGCTCCCGCCAGATATCCGTCACGCCGTGATAGCAGATACGATCGCCCGCGCCAAAATCGTAGTGTGTGTTGTAGTCAAACGCGCACCAGCCGATCCCACCGGCGTACTGCGGATTCGAAGCCAGCGTGTCATGTACTCGCGCATGCCGCACCGCCAGCTCTCTCTGGCGCTGGTCGTCATCCGTCTGCTTCACCGGATAGGTATGTCCCACAAACTCCGTATTCAAATACCGCGGATGGTTCGGCGCCTTCAACGGCCATCCGAAATCATTCATCGTGAACACATCTTCCAGAAACTCTGATTCCTGGAAATAGCGGATGCCACCGGTCTGCCGCGAATCCAGCGAGTGCGCCATGGCATTCGTACGAGTGTAAAAATCGTGATTGTCGCGCGACTCGTTGATGCGCACGCCCCAAAGAATGATCGAAGGATGATTCCAGTCGCGCCGGATCATCCGACTTACGTTATCAACCGAGATATCCTGCCACGGCTTCGGCCCGATATGCTGCCATCCCGGAATCTCTTCCAGCACCAACAGTCCGTAGTCATCACACGCATCCAGAAAATGTTGCGACTGCGGATAGTGCGACGTCCTCACAATGTTGCAGTTCAGATCATGCTTAAGAATGTACGCATCGCGCTTCTGCACACGCGCCGGCATCGCCTGCCCAACGAATGGAAACGTCTGATGCCGGTCAAGCCCGCGCAGCTTGATCACCGTGCCGTTCAGCGAGAATCCATGATCGGTAAACATCGCCTCGCGAAAGCCGAAGCGACGTGTCTGCTCATCCGCCACATCCGTCCCATGCAGAAGACGCAACCGCACCGTGTACATTTTTGGATGATCCAGGTCCCACAACTCCACACCCGTCAACGCGGGCATCGCGATCGAAAATTTCTGCGGCTCGTCGCCCGATCCAGCCAGCTTCTGCTCATGCTTCTGCGTCGTCAGCACGCGCTCGCCATCCATCACTGTCGCTTCGATGGTCACCGGCCGCGCTTGCTTCTCCGCCGTCTGCAGGTAGTACTCCATAGAGAGCTTCGGACTTCCGCTCAACACGTCAGATGTACGCGCCACCATGTTCTCGATGAACACCGAAGGCACCACGCGCAGCGACACCTCGCGATACAAACCACCGAACGTCAGATAGTCAATCTGGTAGCCGAACGGCGGAATGTCCGCCCGCTCCGACGAGTCGACTTCGATCGCCAGCACATTGTCCCCACCCGCATTCAGGTGCGGCGTCAGCTCAAACGAAAACGGAGTATAGCCACCCTTGTATTCGCCCAGCGGCTTGCCGTTGATCCACGCTGTCGTCGCCGTCATCACGCCTTCAAAATCGACAAACACACGCTTGCCGGCAGCCTCGGGAGGCAACTTGAAATGCCGGCGATACAACGACGTGAAGCAGTAATCCTTCTCATCGAAAGAATGCCACGGCAGCTTGATGTTGGTATGCGGCACCACCACCCTCTCCATCGCCGCATCGTCAAAGCCCGCATCATGTCCGCCCGCCAGCACCTTCGGCGAATAGAGCCACCCGCGATTCATCGGCAGCGTCATCCGCCCCGCCGACGCACTCATGCCTTGCGCCGCGAGCGTACCAGGCAGGCTCGACTCGACCGTTACACCCGCGATCACAGCACTTGATGTTTTTAGAAAATTACGGCGATCCATGCAGAACTCCAGTCTTGTAAAACGATCTACCCACTCGCAGACCATCACCGCGACGAGCCATGCTAGCACTGTAAACGCATACATCGCAGTAAGGCGACTCACCATTGCACAAGGCGCAAACCGCATTCCCGTCGGTCCAGACAAACCCGATAGCGACCAACGGGAGCACCTACGAAAGCAAAGCGGCAAAGCCGCTGACGCCCGAACGGCTAGTACCCTATTGGGGTTTGGGGCCGTCTTCCTGCTGTACTATCTTGCCTTCACCAGGGAAAGGCCAGTTCTTGTCCAGCAATATCTCCTGCTCGCGTTCCGCCTTCGGCACGTTGTTCACTTTCAGATTTTCGAAGAAGTGCACACCCGTCTTGCCCGCGGTCGCGAGGTCGATATCGCCGTCGCCATCGAAGTCTTCCGCAAGGAACTGCGTACCCGCACCCGCTGTCCCATTGATCGAAACCGGATAGCGCGTGAACGTTCCGGTGCCACGATCGATCTTGTAGTAGTAAATCGTCAGCGGATCATACGAGCCCGGATCATGCCCTGAGTGCCCGCGATAACGCTTGCCCGCCACCAGCTCCATCTCGCCATCGCCGTCGATATCCACCAGCTTCAACGCGTGTATCTGCGAATACGATTCGTCGATCGTGTGCTTCACCCACGTGCGGTTGGGACCGTCACCCTTCTGCTCCAGCCAGTACAGCCCATAGCTGTGGCCCTGTCCGTAGATGATGTCCAGCTTGCCGTCCTTGTTCACGTCGTAGCCCAGGATCGGGAAGCCCGCATCGCCCAGCTGCCAGTCTCCGTGCCACTCCCACTTATCGTTGTTCGCGTCGACATTGCGGAACCATCCATATGGCGTCAGCAGGTCTGGCCGGCCGTCACCATCCACATCAGCAACACCGATGCCGTGACCATCCTGTTCCTTGCCGCCCACGTGATGTGCCTTCGGTGTTGGACCAGAAAAATCAATCCACAACACGCCGGAATGGTTGTAGTGGCCGAACGCCAAATCCGGCTTGCCGTCACCATTGATATCGGCAAAGGCGCCGCCCTCGGTGTCATAGCTGTCAGTAATGAAGTGTTCTTTCCACATCGTGCCTTCCGGTGCATTCTTGCCAGGATTCTCATACCAGCGCACACCATTCAGCATCCATCCGGCGGTCACCACGTCCATCGCGCCATCATGGTTTACATCGATCGCCCACTCGCCGCAGTCGGAAACAAATTCATTCATGATGCCAACCGTCCGATACTGATGACGCTTCCACTCGCCGCCATTTGGCCCCGGATTCTCATACCAGTACGAACCACTCAGCAAGTCCGGACGCCCATCACCATTCACATCAATCGAGGACACCCCCTCCGCATGATCCGTCCCCAGCCGATGAACGAAAAATGTAGCCTGCGCGACACCACCCGGCGCATCGCCCGGCGTCGTCTTGCGCGATTCACCCTTATGCTCAGTCTGCGCATGGGAGCCGGCGATCGTGAACGTGGCAAGCAGCCCAAGCAAGGCCACACGCGCGGCTGCAGAGAACGATGCAGAGAACATGAATTGCAAAAGAACACCTCTTTCACAGCAGAATGAACATGGCGGGCAGAACAAGCCATCATTCGACAACCGATCCATCCTATTACAAGGCCGCCGTCCCCAGCTTTTCACTGCTGCCAGTCCGTCGGATGCCGCCGCAGCCACCAGCAGGGAGAGTGGTCAGCCTGCGGGAAAAGACTGCGGGAGCAAACCTGCGCAACCGTTCCCATGTAATCGTACTCAGCCTTGTTGCCCTTCAACGGCGTTTTCAGATACTGCTCCACCTGCACCGACCCGGTGGCCGAGCCGAAAGTCGATGCGTGCAACATCCGCAGCCGCATCCACGCCCAGTCCGCGGCATACACCAGCAGGCATGATGCCAGCAGCACCTGCACGATCGTTCCCACCCGGCGCTTGAGCACTGCATCCATTTGCCTGCTCCCAAACTCCAGCTTCGCCCAGACACCAACCGCTTTCACGTCGACCAGATCAGAGTCACCAGCGACCAACGGGGCCGTACAGATGTAAAGCGGCAAAGCCCCCACCGTACAGCCAGTACCTATTGCTGGATCGTGGTCTCTGCTTTCGACGGCTTTTGCGTCACCTGGCGCGCTGTCGGCAGATCAGACCGGTCCCATCCTCCGCCCAGTGCCGCCACCAGTTGCACTGCCGACGTCATCTGCGAAACCTGCAGCGATGCCAGCGTCTGCTGATCCAGCAACAGCGTATTCTGCGCCGTCACCAGGTCCACGTACGGATCGATCCCAGTCTCATAGCGCGCGCGCTCCAGCTCGATGTAGGTCTCTGCTGACGTGACCGCCTCCCGCTGCTGCTTGATCTGCTGATCGTAGAGACGCACTGCTGCCAGGTAATCCTCTACCTGCTGAAAGGCCGTCAGACAAGTCTGTCGATAACTCGCCACGTCCGCGTTGTAGGTCGCAATGTATTGGTTCACCGTAGCCCGTCGCAGGCCGCCGTCATAAACGGTCTCACTAAACGCCGGACCTGTTGACCAGAAGCGGCTCGGCCAGTCAAACCAGTGCTTCAGCGTCGACGCTTCAAATCCGCCATCCGCCGTCAAGGTCAGCGAGGGATAAAACGCTGCATACTCCACACCAATCAGCGCATTGGCGGACGCCATCGTGCGCTCGGCCGCGGCGACGTCCGGGCGCCGCTGCAGCAGCGCGGAAGGCACGCCGGTCGGCACCTTCGGCGGCGTCGCCAGCATCGGCTTCACAGGAATCGAAAATTCGGTTGCCGGCTTGCCAATCAGTGTTGCAATCGCATGCTCGTACTGCGCACGCGCGACGCCAAGATTCGTCAGCGTCGCCTGCGCCGCCTGCAGCGTGTTCTGAGCTTCCACCTGGGAGATCTTGTCGCCTACACCTGTCTCATATTGTGCAGTCGTATATTCAAGCGATTTGCGGTCCTGCTCAATCGTCTGGTTGTACACGCCTACCAGCGCATCCTGGCCGCGCAACTCGAAAAAGAACTCAGCCAGCGAAGCCTGCTCAGTCAGCCGTTCATTCTCAAGATCCGCAGCGCTCAACTGCGCCGCAGCCTGCTGCTCACGCACTGTGTTGCGCACGCGACCCCACAGGTCCGGCTCCCAGGAGATATCCAGCGGCGCTGACCACAGAGTGCTTTCTGTACCCGTGTTCGTCGCTACACTCGTCCCCGTGCCCGTACCCGCTCCAGTCGATCCGCCCGAGCCGCCCAGCACACCCGTCGAATTGCGCAGGTTCGAAGAAGACCTCTGCCGATTGAAGCTCGGGCCGATCGAAGCCGTCGGAAAATACTGCGACCGCGCCTCGCGCACCAACGCGCGTGCGGCCATGAAATTCTCGAAATATTCCTTGATGTTCTGGTTGTTGATATTCAACTGCTCTTCTAAACCATTCAGTTCCGGATCGCCGAATATCTCCCACCATTTGCCGCGCAGCATTGCATCCTGCGGCGTGCCCACCTGCCATCCATCACCACTTTGCGGAGACTCCTTGTAGGCCGCTGCCGTCGGCGCCAGCGAAGAAGCCGGCGTCGGCGCATGGTATTTCGGACCCACAGTGCATCCTGAAGCCAGCGCAGCCATCACCGCAGTTGCCGTCAGTACCGCTCGTCTCCAGGCTTGCGCCTGCAACCCGGTCCGTGACTCTTCTTTGTGAATAAATTCGTTCATAGTCAATCGCAACCTCAACTACAGTGTGTGTCCTGCACCTGTGCTCAGCTCAGGGTTTATATCGGCGCGAAACGTGTCATGCGTTTTGCCGGACATGCGCAGCCGCAGACTGTCCAGCATCAGGTAAACCACCGGCGTCGTGTACAACGTCAGCAGCTGACTCACGATCAGGCCGCCAACGATCGTGATACCCAGCGGTCGTCTCAACTCGGATCCAGTGCCCGTACCGAACGCCAGCGGCAATGCCCCGAATAATGCCGCCATCGTCGTCATCAGGATGGGACGGAAACGCAGCAGGCACGCCTCGAAAATTGCATCCCGGGTGGTCTTGCCGTCAAGCCGCTCTGCCTGCAGCGCAAAGTCGATCATCATAATCGCATTCTTCTTCACGATGCCAATCAGCAGGATGATCCCGATAATCGAAATGACATTCAAATCGATTTTGAAAATCAACAGCGCCAGCATCGCGCCTACACTGGCAGACGGCAGCGTGGAAATAATCGTCAACGGATGCACCAGGCTCTCGTACAAAATGCCGAGCACGATATACACCGCCAGCAGCGCAGTCAGAATCAGGTAAGGTTCGGTACTCAACGAAGCCTGGTAGGCCTGCAGTGTTCCGGCAAAAAATCCGCGAATCGTATCCGGCGTGCCCAGCCGCTCCTTCATCTGGTCGATCGCCTTCGTCGCATCACTCAACGAAAATCCTGGCGCCAGGTTGAACGAAACCGTCACCGATGGAAACAACCCCGT
Source organism: uncultured Ktedonobacteraceae bacterium (assembly GCA_964657395.1). Classification (GTDB taxonomy): domain Bacteria; phylum Acidobacteriota; class Terriglobia; order Terriglobales; family Acidobacteriaceae. The sequence continues at coordinate 18,560 of CAZZUX010000054.1, read as the reverse complement.
ATGATTCACAAACAGCGGTGTCGTTCCGTCATGTACCTTCGAGAACGCACTCAGCGGAACCACACCATGGTTGGTCGTGTGGAAGTACACCGAGTTCAAACCCGCCGGTGTCTGCAGATACTGCGGCGCTACTTCCAGCACCACGTAGTACTGGTTTAACTGCGTGTAAATCAGCGAAACTTCCGCCTGGCCAAACGCGTTGTACAAGCCGCTGTTGATCGTCGTCGGGTTCAATCCCAGCCTGGCCGCAGTGTTTCGGTCATAAGTGATCTGCGTGTCCAGGCCGCCGTTCTGCTGGTCGGAATTTACATCCTGAAATCCCGGCAGCTTCTTCATCTCCGCCAGCAGGATCGGTCCCCACTTCGAAAGATCGTCGATATTGTCGGACTGAATCGTGTACTGATACAGCGCATTGCTGCCGCGCCCGCCGATACGCAGATCCTGCGCTGCCTGCAGGAAGGACGATGCTACCGGCATCCGGTTCAGCTTGGGCCGCAGCCGATTGATAATCTCCATCGCGCCGACTTTGCGCACTTCCAGCGGCTTCAGTGCGATGTACACAAAGCCGCCGTTCCCCTGGCCGATGTAAGCATTCACATTCTCGACCGCGGGATCAGCCTTGATCACCGCCACCAGCCGGCGCGCTGAGTTATCCATCTCCGGGAATGACGCATCCTGCGGACCCTGCAGGCCGCCCACCAGCGCACCCGTATCCTGCTGCGGGAAAAATCCCTTCGGCAGCTTCGCCACCAGCACCACGTTCAACGCAATCGTCAGCAGCAGCACAATCAGCATCAGCACCGAGTTGTCCAGCGTCCACAGCAGCGTGCTCCGGTATCCCGCCAGCAGCCGGTTGAAGCCGCTTTCACTCACGCGATAAAAGATATTGTGCTTTTCATTCGGGTCTTCATGCTTCAGCAAAAACGCGCACATCATCGGTGTCGTCGTCAATGACACCACCATGGACACCAGGATCGCCGTCGACAACGTAATCGCAAATTCACGGAACAACCGGCCGACGATACCGCCCATCAGCAGGATCGGAATGAACACCGCGATCAACGACATACTGATCGAAAACACGGTGAAGCCGATCTCCTGCGCGCCCTTCAACGCAGCCTCCATCGGCTTCATGCCCTGCTCGAGATAACGCGAAATATTCTCCATCACCACGATCGCGTCATCCACCACGAACCCGGTCGAAATGGTCAAAGCCATCAGCGACAGGTTATCCAGGCTGAAGCCAAGCAGGTACATCACCGCGAATGTGCCGATCAACGACACCGGCACCGCAACCGTCGGAATCAACGTCGCGCGCCCCTTGCGCAGGAAGATGAACACCACCACGATCACCAGCACGACAGAGAGGATCAGCGACCGCTCCACATCAGTCACAGAGGCCTTGATCGTGGTCGTCCGGTCCAGCACAATCGTCGTCTTGATGCCCTGCGGTATCGACGCCTCAATCGCCGGCAATTCAGCGCGAATGCGGTTGTTCGTCTGAATAATATTCGCGCCCGGCTGCCGGAAAATAATGACTGTGACGGAAGGAATCCCGTTCAGGTACCCGGCAGTCCGCAGGTTCGATACGGAATCAATCACGTCCGCCACATCTTCCAGCCGCACAGCCGCGCCGTTGTGATAGCCCACAATCAGCGGCTTGTATTCATTGGCATGCGAAATCTGGTCGTTCGTAATGATGTCGGATGTCACGCCGTGGCTGGTCAGCTGCCCACGCGCCATGTCTGAGTTCTGCAGGCTCAGCATCGATTGCACATCCGACAGCTGCAGCCCATAACTATTCAGCTTTGTAGGATCGACATCCACCCGCACCGACGGCGACGACGAGCCGCCCACCACCACCTGTCCCACGCCCTGAACCTGCGACAGCTTCTGCTCCATCACGCTTGAAGCTTCGTCATACATCTTGCCCTTGTCGTACTTGTCCGACGTCAGGCCCAAAATCATAATCGGCGCATCCGCCGGATTCACTTTGCGATACGTCGGATTGGCAGGCAGGTTCGCCGGCAGATAACTGCGCGCCGCATTGATGGCTGCTTCCACATCGCGCGCCGCACCATCGATATTCCGGGTCAGGTCAAATTGAATCGTGATATTGGTAGAGCCCAGCGAGCTCTGCGACGTCATCTCCGTCACGCCGGCAATGTGCCCGAACTGTCGCTCAAGAGGCGTTGCAATCGACGACGCCATAATATTTGCGCTGGCGCCGGACAATCCTGCATTCACATTGATCGTTGGAAAATCCACTTGCGGCAGCGGCGATACCGGCAGCACCACGTAGCCGATCGCTCCGGCAATCGCAATCGCCAACGTCAGCAGCGTCGTCGCCACCGGCCGGCGTATGAACGGAGACGATAAACTCATGCTCGCCCCGGTTGCAGGTTTGGCCGATCAGGCGGCGGCACATCCGGCATATTCGGCGATGCCTTCGGCTTCTTCGAAAAACGCTTCGCGAAGTTGTCAAAGAAAATGTAAATCACTGGTGTCGTATACAGCGTTAACACCTGGCTCAGCAGCAAGCCGCCCACCATCGCAATACCCAGCGGCCGCCGCAGCTCTGAGCCAAAGCCTGACCCGAAGGCCAGCGGCAATCCACCCAGAAGCGCAGCCATCGTCGTCATCATGATCGGCCGGAAGCGCAACAGGCTCGCCTCGTAAATTGCATCGGTCGAGTTCTTGCCATGCTCGCGCTCTGCCTCCAGCGCAAAGTCCACCATCATGATGCCGTTCTTTTTCACAATGCCGATCAGCAGGATGATGCCGATGATCGCCACCACGCTCAGGTCCTGTCCGAACAGGATCAGCGACAGCAGCGCTCCCACGCCAGCTGAAGGCAGCGTCGAAAGAATCGTGATCGGATGAATGAAGCTCTCGTATAAAACACCCAGCACGATGTACACCGTCACCAGCGCCGCAAGAATCAACAGCGCTTCATTCGACAGCGAATTCTTGAACGATGCCGCCGTTCCCTGGAATGCCGCCTGCACACTCAGCGGCATGTTCAGATCCTTCTGCACCTTATCGACAGCCGCGATAGCATCGCCCAAAGCCGCATGCGGTCCAAGATTGAACGACACTGTGACAGAAGGGAATTGCCCCTGGTGCGTAATAGCCAGCGGCTCATTCGTATCTTCAATGTGCGTAAACGCGGCCAGCGGCACCCGATTGCTGATCGCCGAGCTGGTACCCGCCGTCGACGGTGTCGTTCCGCTGGCAGCACTCGATCCCGGCTGCGTCTTTGCCAGCGCTCCCGATCCCGGCGTCAACACACCCGACGTCGGCGTATACATCGCCGCCTGCGTCGTCGCATTCGATCCGGCTGACGAAGATCCCGACGCCGCAAATGAAGTGGATGCTCCCGCACCGCTCGCACCCGACGATCCGTTCGCCTGGATATACAGGCTCTGAAGCTTGCTGGGATCCGCCTGGAATTCCGGCATCGCCTCCAGGATCACGTGGTACTGGTTCAGCTGCGTGTACAGCGTGTTGATCTGCCGCTGTCCATACGCGTCGTAAAGGGTATTGTCGATGGTCGACGGCGCAATGCCCATGCGTGAAGCCGTCACCCGGTCGATGGTCATCATCAGCGCTTTACCGCCGAGCTGCTGGTCCGTCGCCACATCTTCCAGCTGCGGCATCTGCTTCAGCTTGTCCACAAACCGGCTCGTCCACATGTTCAATTCATCGATATCCGGATCTTCAAGCGTGTATTGGTACTGCGTGCGGCTCACTCGGTCATCCACCGTTATGTTCTGCACCGGCTGCATGAACAACTGCACACCTTGTACATTGCCAAGCTTCGTCTGCAATCGTCGAATCACATCCGCTGCACTCAGGTCGCGCTGGTCCAGCGGCTTCAGGTTGATCGAGAAGCGTCCGCTATTCAGTGTCGTATTGGTGCCATCCGCACCGATGAACGACGACAGACTTTCAACCGCGGGATCCTTCAAAATCTCACTCGCCAGCATCTGCTGCTTGTCAGCCATAGCGTTGAACGAAACCGTAGCCGGAGCCTGCGAAATGCCCTGGATCACGCCCGTATCCTGCACCGGGAAAAATCCCTTGGGAATCAGGATGTACAGCACAATCGTCAGCACCAGCGTGCCCAGGGCCACAAACAATGTCAGCGTCTGGTAGCGCAGAACGACGCTCAGCGTCCGTCCGTAGAACGCAATCATGTTCTCGAACACTCGTTCTGACGCGCGATAGAAACGACCCTGCTGCGCTTCCGGATCATGCTTCAAAATACGCGAACACATCATCGGTGTCAGCGTCAGCGACACGACCGCGGAGATAATAATCGTCACTGCCAGCGTTACCGCAAATTCGCGGAACAAGCGCCCCACCACATCGCCCATGAACAGCAACGGAATCAGCACAGCGATCAGCGACACCGTCAACGACACGATCGTGAAACCGATCTGTTCCGCACCGCGCAGCGCTGCCTGCATCGGCGGCATACCCTCTTCGAGGTAGCGCGAAATGTTCTCGATCATCACGATCGCGTCATCCACCACGAAGCCCGTCGAGATCGTTAACGCCATCAACGACAGGTTGTCCAGCGAATAGCCCAGCGCATACATCGCCCCGAACGTACCCACCAGCGACACCGGCACCGCGATACTCGGAATAATCGTTGCGTACAGGTTACGCAGGAACAGGAAGATGACCATCACGACTAACGCGATCGTCAGCACCAGCTCAAACTTCACGTCTGATACCGATGCCGAAATGTCCGTCGTCAAATCGGTCAGCGTCGTGATCTCAATGCCCTTCGGCAGATTCGTCTCAAGCTGCGGCATCAGCAGCTTGATCGACTTCACCACGCTGATCGTGTTCGCTCCCGGCTGCCGCTGCACATTCAGGATCACTGCCGGCGTCTTGTCCATCCACGCCGCCTGCTTCGTGTTCTCCACGCCGTCCACAACGTTGGCGACAGACTTCAACAGCACCGGGGCGCCATCGCTGTAAGCCACCACCACGTTCTGGTAGTCCTTGCTGACAGTCAGCTGGTCGTTGGCATCAATCTGGTAGTCCTGTCGTGGACCATCGAAGTTGCCCTTGGCGGAGTTCACGCTGGTCTGCGTCAGCGCCGTTCGAATCGACTCAAGACTCAATCCATACGAAGCCAGCTGCGACGGATTCACCTGGATCCGCACTGCGGGCTTCTGACCTCCGCTGATCGACACCAGGCCCACACCGCTCAATTGCGAAAGCTTCGGAGCCAACCGCGTGTCGATCAGGTCTTCTACCTGCGACAGCGGCATCGAGTCCGACGTAATCGCCATCGTCAACACCGGCGCATCCGCTGGATTGGTCTTGCTATAGACCGGCGGTGCCGGCAGATTCGACGGCAAAAAACTCTGCGCCGCGTTGATGCCCGACTGCACCTCTTCTTCCGCAACGTCGATATTCAACGTCAGGTTGAACTGCAGCACAATCACCGACGTGCCGCCCGAACTGGTCGACGTCATCTGGCTCAGACCCTGCAACTCACCAAACTGGCGCTCCAGCGGAGCCGTCACCGTCGTCGCCACTACATCCGGACTCGCGCCTGGATAAAAGGTCAACACTTGGATCGTCGGGTAGTCGACCTCGGGCAATGCCGACACCGGCAGCTGCGTGTAAGCAACGATGCCGATCAGCAATATGGCGGCCATTAACAGCGAAGTCGCAACAGGCCGCAAAATAAAAGGGCGGGACGGACTCACGGAGCGACGTTCTCCATCGGATTGTCTCCGCCCGGAGGCGCTGTCTTCGAGACCTTGATCTCCGATCCGTTCTGCAGCTTCTCAAAGCTGCTGTTCACCAGCTCATCGCCCGGCTCAATCCCGGTCACAGCCGTGGTCAATCCATTCACGTTTCCTGGCGTCACATTCGTGATCTTTGCCTTGCCCTGTTTCACCACGTACACGTACGCCTGGTTGCCGTTGCGCTGAATGGTCGAGTTCGGCACCAGCGTCGCATCCTTCAGCGTCCGCACCAGCAGGCGCGTATTCACAAACTGGTTCGGGAACAGCGCATTGTCTGTATTTGCAAACGTCGCGCGCAGCTTCACCGTGCCCGTCGCCGTATCGATCTGGTTGTCCACCACGGAAAGCTTGCCTTCGGCAATCTTCTTCGTCACCGACCGGTCCCAGGCCTCCACGCTTAACGTATGTCCCTTGCGTGTCTCTGCCTGCACGCCGCCCAGCGAGTCTTCCGGAATCGTAAAGATCACCGTGATCGGCTGGATCTGCGTGATCACCGCCAGCACCGTCGTACTGCCCGCTGTCACCACGTTGCCCGGATCCACCAGCCTCAATCCCACCCGGCCACTCACCGGCGCAAAAATGTTGGTGTAGCTCACCTGCACCTTGTCGTAATCCACGGTGCCTTGGTCGGTCTTCACCGTGCCTTCGTTCTGCGCCACAATCTTTTCCTGGTCGTCAAGCGTCTGCTTGGGAATCGCATTGCGCGCCCAGGCAGCCTGGTAGCGCGCCAGGTCCATACGCGCCTGCGCCAGCACGCCTTCGTCCTTCTGCAGCGTCCCTTCGGCTGTCTTGAGGTTTGCTTCATACGCACGCGGATCAATCTGGATCAGCGGCTGACCCTTGCGCACCATCTGTCCTTCGCGATAGCGCACCGCCGTGATCAATCCCTGCACCTGGCTGGTCAGCGATGCGGTATAGACCGGTGTCACCGTGCCAATCGCATCCAGATACACCCCGATGTCGCCCTTCTGTGCGGTCACCACCATCGCCGTCACCGGGCCGCCCATCATTCGTCGTCCGGCGCCCGGTGCCGCCGCTTCCTTATGGCGCAGCACGAAAAAGAACAGCAACCCGAAGGCAGCCAGCAGAGCCAGCCAGACAATCGCCCGGCCAACGCCACCGCCCTTCTTCTTCGTCTCATGGGGCGGCGGCGGTGCAAAAGGTTCGTCAGGTTTCAGGTATGGAGCAGCAGTTGAGGATTGCGGTTGTTTGTCTTCTTGCATCAGGTGCGTAGCTTTCCCGCAAACAGAGTCGTAAGCTGCTGCGGCGGCTCCTCCAGATCAAACTTGTTCAGCATCGTGCCCCGTTCGCAGTGCAATACCCCCGACCGCGAACCTCAACGAGTTTCAGACATGCCTCTCGCGGTGACTGGAACCGGGACAACCTTCTCTGCCATTCTTGCAGACCCGGCTGGTAGTGTGTGGACGACGCAGACTTTGTTTTGGTTGCAACACCTTGAGATGCACGCCATTTGAGAGATGCAGACAATTTGGCAGATGCAGTTAATTTGAAAGATCCATGAAATCCCGCGCCTAGCCCTGCAGGGTGGATCCGGCACGTCGCCGCTTCCAGGTGTGCCCCTCTGCGAAGGGCAGGAGAATACTGCAGCACGCCTGTCCCGTGACCTCGCGGCCAGGCCTACATACAAATTGACGCCGATCGTCTTCGTTCGTTACGCTGCCTTCAGCGTGGAGGACGCATCCGGTCCGCGGAAAGGGCAGTGCCCACCTTCAGACTCTCCCGACGTGGCAATGAATCTTCTTTCAGCCTGAATGATGCGGACATGCAGGCGCTTTATGAAAGGAGCTTCCTGTGCCTGACCGCATCCTCCCTGCACGTCCAAGCCTCGAACAACTCAAGAAGCAGGCGAAAGAGCTGTCCCGCGACTGTGCCGCTGGCATCCCCGATGCCTTGATCCGGGTCCGCAGGCATCACCCCCGCCTTCATGCATTAAGCGAAGACAGGCCGTGCCCCGTCGCGCTCGCGGATGCCCAGCTCGTCATCGCCCGAGAACACAACTTTGCTTCCTGGCCCAGCTTCGCCGCCCACATCGAAAAGCTCCGGCTGATCCGGTCAACAGAACTGCTGAAAGATCCGGCAAGCACCTTCGTCGAGGTCGCTTCTGTCGACCTCCATGGCTGGCACGCCTCCGGGACCACAGATTACGCAGACATGATTCTCGCCCGCTATCCAGACGTCGGCACCGCTGATATCTATGCCGCGGCGGTTCTCGGCGACTCCGCCGTTGTGCAGCGCTTCCTCACGCACGATCGTTCTCTCGCAACATCCAAAGGCGGTCCCCACGGCTGGGATGCTCTGACCTACCTCTGCTTTTCGCGCTATCTTCGTCTCGACCCGTCCCGCTCCGAGGCGTTCACTGCGACAGCCCGGATCTTGCTTGAAGCAGGAGCAGATGCCAATACCTGCTGGTGGGACACCATCGACACGCCCCCGCGCAAAGTTCCCGAGACCGCCATCTATGCTGCTGCCGCCATCGCCCGGCACCCCGGTGTGACGCAGCTGCTCCTGGCGCACGGAGCTGATCCCAACGACGAAGAGACGCCCTACCATGTGGCAGAAGGCAGTGTCGATACAGTGCTCCGGATCCTGCTTGAGTCCGGCCGCTTCAACCAGCGTTCGCTCGCCACTCTGCTCGTCCGCAAAGCCGACTGGCACGACCAGGAAGGCATGCTGCTCGCCCTTCAACATGGTGCCGATGCCAATTACCAGACCACCTGGAAGATCACCCCTTTGCAGCATTCCATCCTTCGCGATAACGCCCTCAGCACCATCGAAATGCTTCTTGACCATCGCGCAGATCCTTTCCTTCGCAACAACAGGACTGGCCGGCATGCTTTGCAGATGGCCGCTCATCATGGCCGCAAAGACATCCTTGAGCTGCTCCAGAGTCGCGGCTTTGACGTGAGTTTTGATCAACCGCTCGACGGGCTTGTCGCCGCCTGCGCGACCGCCGACCTTGTAAACGCCCGTTCCTTGCTGGCCACGCATCCTGCCCTCATCAACCCCTTCCTGCGCGAAAGCGGAGTGCTGTTGAGCCGCTTTGCCGGAGTCAACAACTTGCCCGGAGTGCGTTGCCTGCTGGACCTCGGTGTTCCTGTCGACGCCGTCTGGCAGGAGGGAGACCCCTTCTTCGATGAAGCCAGCAACTCCACCGCTCTTCACATCGCCGCGTGGCGCGCCCACCACGATGTGGTCCGCGAGCTGATCTCCCGCGGAGCCAGCGTGAATGTCACGGACGGCCGCGGCCGTACACCCCTCCAGCTCGCCGTAAAAGCATGCATCGATTCTTACTGGACAGCGCGTCGCCAGCCTGCCTCCGTGGCAGCTCTGCTCGCCGCCGGTGCAGACACCGCAGGCATCGAACTGCCTTCTGGCTATGACGCGGTCGATGCCTTGCTGATTCGCAAGAGTTCACAGCCCTGCGGGCCCGCTCCTGAATGACGGCTGAAGACCGCGCGAGCCGGATCGTCCGCTCTCCTTCGCCAGCAGGTCCCCGCAGAATCCCACAACCTCGCCACATTGTTTAGGATGGTCACCCATGGCCTTTTTCCGTCTCGCCACGTCCGTCGTCGTTCCATGCCTGGTCGCCCTACTGCCTCTGACTGCTAACGCCCAGACGCCGCTCCGCGCACCCGCCACACCCCTGGTCACCCACAATCCCTACTTCAGCGTCTGGTCGCTGTCCGATCACCTCACCGACCAGTCCACCCGGCACTGGACCGGCAAGCCTCAGCCACTCAATGGCCTCGTCCGCATCGATGGCAAAACCTTTCGCTACCTCGGCAAAAGCGATGAGCATCTGCCCGCCCTCGCAGAGACCAGCCGCAGCCTCACACCGACCCGGACCACCGTCACTCTTACCGGCGCCGGCATCGAGCTGACCCTCACCTTCCTCGAAGCCGCCCTGCCCCAGGACCTCGCCACCCTCGCCCGTCCGGTCACGTATCTCAGCTGGCAAACCCGGTCCACGGATGGTCAGCCGCACCAGGTCACCCTCTACCTCGACGCCGCCGGTACCCTCGCTGCCAACGACCGCACCCAGCCTGTCATCGCCTCCAGGGCTACCCTTCAGGGGCTCGATCTCGCCCGCATCGGAACCCAGTCGCAGCCGGTCCTCGGCCGCTACGGCGACGATGTCCGCATCGACTGGGGCTACTTCTACCTCGCCGTCCCCAAAAACGAAGGCACCCATCAACTCACCGCCGGCAACGAAAACTATCGCGAAGCCTTCCTCCAGAACGGCACGCTGCCGGGCGAAGACGACATCGGCGAAGCCCGGCCTGCACAAAACCAGTACCCATCAGCCCCCCTGCTCAACCTCGCCATTCCGCTCGGATCTGTTAACAGCACACCCGTGATGCGTCACGTCCTGCTGGCTTACGACGATCTCTACCCGGTCGAATACCTCCATCAGCGGCTGCTGCCCTACTGGCGAACCCAGTTCCCCAACTTCGCCTCCATGCTCGCGGCTTCAGAACACGAGTACCCTTCCATCCAGGAGCGCACCCATTCCTGGGACCGGCGCCTGATCGCAGACCTGGTGAAAACCGGCGGCCAGGAATATGCCGACATCGCCGTGCTGGCCTACCGTCAGGCTCTGGCCGCCTACGTCCTGGTCGAAAACGGTGACGGTCAGCCCTACTTCATGCCCAAGGAAAACTTCAGCAACGGTTCTATCTCGACCGTCGATGTGATCTATCCCTCGGCTCCCATGTTCCTCCTGCTCAATCCGAAACTGGTCGAAGCCCAGCTGCAGCCCGTTCTGCAATACGCGGAAACGCCGCGCTGGAAGTTCCCCTTTGCTCCTCACGATCTCGGCGTCTACCCTCTCGCCAACGGACAGCAGTATGGCGGCGGAGAAGTCTCGGAAGCCGACCAGATGCCGGTCGAAGAATCCGGAGATGTCCTGCTGCTGGTTGCCGCCATCGCCCGCGCCGAAGGCTCTGCCGGCGGCGGAACCGACTTCGCCCGGCAACACTGGCCGCTGCTCACCCAATGGGCCGATTATCTCTCCTCCAAAGGCCTTGATCCCGAAAATCAGCTCAGTACCGACGACTTCGCCGGGCACCTCGCTCACAATGCCAACCTCTCGATCAAGGCCATCGAAGCCATCGGTGCCTATGGCCAGCTTGCCCAGCAGCTCGGCCATGCCGAGGAAGCCAGGAAATATCGCTCCATGGCAGAAGAGATGGCCAGAAAGTGGGTCGATCTCGCTGCCGACGGCGACCATTACAAACTTGCCTTCGACAAAGCCGGCACCTGGAGCCAGAAATACAATCTGGCGTGGGACACCATCCTCAAACTCAACCTCTTCCCACCCGCGATCCGCGAAAAGGAGGTGGCCTTTTACAAGACCCATCTCAACGCTTACGGCCTTCCTCTCGACAACCGCGAAGCCTATACCAAGCTCGACTGGGAGATCTGGACGGCTACCCTCACCGGCAATCCCGCCGACTTCCAGACCCTGATCCACCCCATCTGGAAGTTCCTCAACGAAACTCCCGATCGTGTTCCCATGAACGACTGGTACGGAACGGCATCCGGCAAAATGGTCGGCTTCCAGGCCCGCTCCGTTGTCGGCGGCGTCTATCTGCCCATGCTGACCGATCCTGCTGTCTGGGCACGATGGGCCGCGGCTCCTGGCGCGGGAGTGGCAAAGGAGTCTGCCAGGTAAGCTGGCACTCCAACGCCGACGTCGCCGTCCGTCCGGCCGCTGCGGCTGGTCGCCCCGCTATTCAGCCCAGGCGCGGCGAAGATGCCGGCCATGTCCAGGATCAGGCCTACTTTTCCGTCCCCCAGAATGGCGCAGCTGGCTACACCCGGAATACCCTTGAACATATCGCCGAGTGACTTCATCACCACTTCCTGCCGTCCCAGCATTTCGTCCACCATCAGGCAGAAGACCCGACCCTCGCACTCTGCTTCGATCATCAGCCCGACACAGGGATCACTTGCTTGGGGCTCAACATTAAATCGTTGATGCAGTCGGATGATGGGCAGGAGACGATCGTGCTGCAGCACCATCTCGCTCTTCCCGTGAATGCTGGACAACATGTCGGATGTGGGTCGAAAGATCTGGCGGACAGATGCAATCGGCAAAAGATAGCGATTCGGACCCACCCCGACGATCAGGACATCGAGGATAGCAAGCGTCAAAGGTAATTTGAGAAAGAAGTGAGTACCGGCGCCCAGGTTGGACTCGATCTCAATGCGTCCGCGAAGCTTCTGAACCTGCCGCTTCACCACGTCCATGCCAACCCCGCGGCCGGATATATCTGTGATGGTTTCGGCTGTCGAAAACCCCGGCTCAAAAATCAAGTGGTTCACCTGATCGTCGGTCAGATCCACGGCGTCGTCAACCAGCCCGTTCTGCATCGCCTTGGCCAGGATCTTCTGCCGGTTTAATCCCCGTCCGTCATCGGCTATCTCAACTACGATCTGGCCGCCCTGGTGGTAGGCAGCCAGCCGCAACGTGGCCAGCGGATTCTTGCCCGAGACTGCCCGCTCCGACGGTGTTTCAATCCCATGGTCAAGGGCATTCCGGATCATGTGCATCAGCGGATCGGCCAGTTCCTCCGCTATTTTGCGGTCGATCTCCGTGTCCTCGCCAGCCAGCTCCAGCTTCACATCCTTGCCGGCCCTCCGCGACAGGTCGCGTACCAGCCGGGCGGAGCGCTGAAACAACTGGCCAATCGGATTCATGCGCACTCCCATCGCTGCACTCTGTACCTCCTTGGTGATCCGCGAAAGCAGCAGCAGATTCGCTGCCAGCAGCGGCTCCTGCAGGGCCGCCATGGCCGGATGCTGTTCCACCAGGGATTGCGCAATCACCATCTCTCCGATCATCTCCAGCAGGTGATCGAGCTTGCCGGTTTCAACCCTCACCGTGGTCGAATCCATATTCTTCGCTGCGGGTGCTGCTGCCGTTGCCGCAGCAGCGCTGACGCCTGCGGCTTCCGGAGCTTCCACGAGAGGAGTCGGGGTAACCGCTGCAGGCCTGCGAGAGAGTGGCTGCGTCGCCCCGCGCCTCATCTGCGTGGACTCCTTGCCTCCCTGCCTGCGGTCCTCCGGCACTATTGGCTGCATAAAAGCAGCACCTGCCGGGGGCAGGATCTCAGCCACGTGCACTGTTGTTTGTCTCTCGGCATCGGGTTCTGAGCCTGGGGTGTCCGGCGTTTCTGCTTCGACATAGTCGGTGGCAGGCGTGATGGTGCGCCTAGAATCCGTTCTTCCCTCATTGTTCTCGGGAACAACGCCCGCCTCGCTCTGGCCGCGCTGGGCAGCCTCAAGTCGCTCGACCAGCGCCAATGGAAATTCCTGTTCTATCCACGTCTGCCCGGCTGACCGCAGTTCTGCGGAGTTGACTGCGACCCGCAGAAAGTCAGCACTCTCCAAAACCAGGTCCACCAGCAGCGGCGTGACCGCCAGCTTGGAGTTGCGAGCCAGGTCCAGCAGCGTCTCCACGTGGTGAGCGACCCGCTGCACCGTCTCCAGCTCAAGAAAGCCGGCCATGCCCTTGATGGTGTGAAAGGCGCGGAAGATGGCATTCATGACGGTCGCATTCTGCGGGTCCTGCTCCAGCGCCAGCAGCTCTCCCTCAATCGTTGTCAGATGCTCACGCGCCTCCACGACAAAGTCGCTCAGCAGTTCCAGGTCTTCGGCAATCCCGGCGGTTTTTCCTGCGACCCGCGCACTGCCATGAGCATTTCCTTGCTCCACTTTCGACGTTTCCTTCGAGCCTTTGGCCGGATTGATTCCAGCCACCTCTGCGTCCAGCGACCGGGACAGATTCGCAATCGACGCCGCGAGTGCCTCCGGCTGGATGGTCGCAACAGCCTTCTCCAGGGCGCCTGCTTCCTCGGCGACCCGCTTCCATCCGGACGAGTGTGCCTGCGCTGCCAGTTGCGCCAGGTCGGCGGCCCCAATGCTGCCTGAACCCTCTACCAGCAACCGGGTTAACAGGGCATCGATACTGTTCCGGACGAGCTGGCCTTGCGCCGCTAACCCGGAGAGAAGCTCACTTGCAGAATCAGCTTTCATAAACCCTCAACTTCTTCAAACAAAACATGGCACCTCTAGGAGCATCCACTACTCTCCACATCGGCAGTTCGGCCCCTACAATGAATCGGCGCCCGCGCATCAGCTGCACCCCTGTTCCGATCTCACCTGTAAGCACCCGTTACAGTTGCCAATTGAAAGGCACAGCTCCAGGCCGGGTACGACTTCGCTCGCATCAGGCCTTGTGCAGCATACCTTCGCTAGACCGCGCCGCTTGCTGCACCTCCTTCAAGATTGCCTCTGCCATGTGGTCCAAACTTACGATCCGGCACGCTCCACCCCTACGGATGGCCTCGCGTGGCATGCCGAAGATCGCGGAGCTCTCTTCATCCTGGGCAATTGTCATAGCGCCTGACTGTCGCATGGCCAACATGCCCTGCGCTCCATCCGAACCCATGCCTGTCAGCAGCACGCCGATTGCACTGGCTCCCATGGTTCGGGATACCGACTGGAACATCACATCTACCGAGGGCCTCTGATAACAGACCTGTGGACCGTCGATGACGCTGACATGAAGCCGGCTCCCGGTTCGACGTACCAGCATGTGGAAGTTGCCAGGCGCCACCAGGGCCCGGCCGGCGCGGATTTCGTCGCCATCCACAGCCTCCTTCACCTCCATGGCAGAGCAGCGATTCAGACGATTGGCAAAGGCCAGCGAAAAGCCTGCGGGAATATGCTGCGTGATCACAATCGCTGGCGCATCGGCCGGAAGATCCGGCAACAGGTGCGCAATCGCCTCAGTCCCGCCTGTCGAAGCACCGATCGCGATCAGCCGGCCGCCTTCGCCGCCACTCTGAAAGTTCTCCAATGCCGGCTTCTTCGGAGCTACTGGCAAAGTCAAAGACGCAGACGCAGCCCTACCCCCCGCACTCCGTTTAATCAGGTAGGGCTTGGTCAGAGCCGCCGCCCGCAACTTGGCCGGCAGGTCATCCACGATTCTCCCTACCGAACGCGAGCCATCCGGCTTTGCCATCACATCCACAGCACCCAAACGCAGGGCTTCGAAAGATGCTTCGCACGATGGTCCGGTGAGTGAACTGATCACGATGACCGGCAATGGATGATGCTGCATCAGCTGGCGCAGAAAGCTTAAGCCGCCAACTCGCGGCATCTCCAGATCGAGCGTGATGACATCCGGATCGAACGCGACGATCTTCTCTCGAGCCTCAAAGCCGTCCGCCGCCGCGCCTACCAGCTCCATATCGCCGGCTGCGTGTACCGCGTCGCCGAGGATCCTCCGGACCAAAGCTGAATCGTCTACCACCAGCACCTTCAGCTTAGGCATGAGCTTCGACCGGCATCCCGCCTGTTCTGGGAAGACCAGCGTTGGCGGCCACGCAATGAAGGCCAACCATCAGCCTCCCTCCAGCCACTTCAAAATACTGCCAGGGACCCATCCTGGGCAGACCATCCAGGCATTCTGCCGGCTTCACCAGTACAGGACTCGCGAGGGTAAACAGCCGGGCGCTGTCCTGCTGGTGCAGGACTGCACCGCAGATCATATTCGCCAGTTCCAGCAACACCTTGGCCTGGTCGTCTTCGCCGGTGCTCGCCTCCTCTTCACCAAGGAAGTTGGCTGCCATCACACGAAGCGCAATCGGATCGCCCATCACCTCCAGGCTGCCCCCAAAGGGTCCCGAGTAAACCAGTCGCGCTGCCAGAAGCTCGTCCTCTCTGCTCTTTGCCCATGCTTCATCACCTGTCCCGGATCCATCCACGGACAGGAAGCACATCTGCTCCAGCACCTCGCCAACGGCCGTTTCTACCGCCTGCTGCATCTCCCCCGGGTTCAGCCATGACACGCCGGGAGGTGCCCAGGAACACGCCGAAGCGGGATATTGCTCGATTCTGATTTCGCCGGAGAGTGCAGCCACAATCTTTTCTTCCAGCTGCCAGGGCGTGAATGGCTTGGTCACATACCCGGCGACCCCCAGTGCCTGCATCTCCGCCAGCCGGTCATCACTGCGGTCTGTGGAAACCACCAGCACGGGCAGCTTCTTCCACGTTTCGTGCTCACGCAGTGCCCGCACCAGTGCCGGCCCATCCATGACCGGCATATTGATATCGGCAAGCACCAGGTCGATCTCGTCGCCGCTCGCCTCAAGCGTTGACAAAACCTCCAGCGCCTCCTGCCCATTCTCTGCCTTCAACCGCAAGCCGGGTTCAAGAGAAGTCGCATCGAGAACCCGCTCAATGAACCGACGCATGACAGGCGAGTCATCCACGATCAAAATATTTGGTTTCATGATTGCCTCAGGTACTGTTTTGCAGTTGGCACGCCGACAGATGCCGGCAGATCACCCTGGGAACGGTGTTGCATCGAGACGGCTGTTCCCGTCACTCCCTTGCCAGGATCATCCGCGCCCGCACTCGAAGCTCCGTATGTGCAAGGTTCACGGCTTCCCGTTCGCGCAGCCGCTGCGGGAGCCGCTGCCCTGCCGCCACCTCGCCCGACCGGATCATAGACGCACTGATCGGGATCTGCTCCTATTCGGAGGCTCACCCGGCCGGTTGCGAGATCCAGCCTGACTGTCCTCGAAAGAGAGCCGCCCAGGGATTCACCGCGCAGGATGACTCCCGCCTTCCACAGAATCTTCTTGAGCGCCAGCTGGTTGCGCTTGCCGATGCCGAATGGATCGCAGGCACCGGAAACCTGGGCCCCACCGGCGCCATATACCAGCATCCGCTGCTTCTCCGCGCCAAGTTTGTAACAGCTGCGGAACAATAGAGGTATGCCCACATCTGCAAACATGGCCGGTCGTTCCTCGGCTCGTTTTGGATCGAGCGCGGAATCCGGCAGCATGTAATGCAGCAGCCCGCCAACCTCTGCCACAGGGTCGTAAACCGTCACACTGATGCATGATCCCAGCGCATAGGTAACTAAGGTGACGAAGCCGGTTCCGTCCTCTCTGCCGTCTGTCGCGAAACTAGGCTTCGCCGTCGCCCGGGCACGCGAAACCTGCAGATCTCCGACACCCACGATCAGGCTGCTCATGAGGACAGCTCCGTTCTTGCGCTACTACCCGCCACGCAGCGCCGTGCTGCTGGTACACCCGACAGTGGCCGCCTGTACACTGCCGGCCGCACGTACTCCAGTCCATGCTCGAACCCGTTCAGACTCTCCGCATGTCCGATCAACAGGTAACCGCCGGGCTCAAGATGGGCCGCCAGCCCGCACACCACCCGGGCCTGCGTTTCAAGATCGAAATAGATCATCACATTGCGGCAGAAGATGATCTGAAAGCTTCCCGTGTCCGGCGGAATGTCCATCAGGTTCACACACCTGAACACGATCCTTCGACGCACTTCAGGCCGCATCAGGTACCAGCCCGCTGCCCTCCCGTCGCCCCGCAGCAGGTAGGGCTTCAGCTCCGCCAATGGCAGTCCATGAAAGCGGTCCGCCAGGTACTTTCCGCGGCTGGCTGTTTCAACAGAATGGCTCGACACATCCGTAGCCAGCAGCTTCACCTCACCTCGCAGCTCTCGCCGCAGGGCAGTGCCGTCCTGTGTGCCGGCACCCGGAATCTTGCTTCCCGCTCCCCGTCCACTTAACTCTTCCAATGCCGACATCACGATGGAATACGGCTCTTCGCCAGTCGAACAGGCAGCCGACCAGATCCGCCATTCACCGTTGGCCGGAGGCATGCCCTGGCGGAGCAACTCCCGCAACAAAACAAAATGCTGCGGCTCACGAAAGAACTGGGTGTGATGCGTCGTCAGCGCATCGATCATCCCGGCCCTTGTCTCACCTGTGCTGTCGCGCGTCACACGATCGCAGTACTCCCGATACGAACTCAGGCCGAGTTGTTTCAACTTCTTGCCCAGTCGCGCTTTTACCAGTTCTTCCTTGCCGGGAAGCAGGTTCAATCCGCAGAAACGGTAGGCCATTTCGCGTATCTGATCGAACTCCTGTCGATCAAGAACACCATCCTCGCAACTCTGCATCCGCGACTCTCCCGGCTTGACCTTGGTTGCGGTCCCATCGGCACTGCCTGCAGGCGCCTGCACTCAGGCCATTAACTGCTGCAGCGCTGCCAGTTCGTGGCTGCTCAACACGTGATCCATCTCCAGCAGGATCTTGACCTCGCCCTTCACTTTAGCCATGCCAATCAGGTACTGACTCGGCATCTCGTTGCCGAACATCGGCGTGTCTTCGATGTCCGCGGCAGGCAGGTTCAAAACCTCGGAAACACTATCCACAATGACGCCGATCAGAGCTTCCTGCCCCTGCATCTGGCTGCGCACCACGATGATGCAGGTGCGTTCCGAGTACGCCTCGCTATCCATGCCGAACTTCAATCGCAGATCGATTACAGGAATGACCTTGCCGCGCAGATTAATGACACCCTTGACATGAGCCGGTGTCTGCGGCACGGACGTGATGTCCTGCATGCCGATGATCTCCCGCACCTTTAATACCGCAGTGCCAAACTCCTCGCGTCCCAAACGGAAGATCAGGTATTTGCCGCCGCGCTCCTGAGCCCCCCGCTCATAGTTGCCATTGATGACCAGGCTGGGCGCCTGTGTAATCATCGTCGTCGAAACTGACCTGCTCTGAGATTCCATGTACCTCTTATCGGGCGTCCCCCCTAAAACTTGAACCCGTCACCATCGCCCACGCCACTTCTTCACCCATCCCTCCATCAGCAGCTTCGCCATGCCGGGGTCCACTCGCCACAGACTCTCCACCCGACCCAGCCGCTCCGT
>CAZZUX010000053.1:0-25343 GCA_964657395.1 uncultured Ktedonobacteraceae bacterium | reverse complement strand
GTGAGCATGCACCACGCCTAGGACGATAATGTGCGCCAGGTAGACCCCGTAGCTCATGCGAGAAAGATCATCGATCCATCGCCACACCGGGGTGGTCGCGCCATTTGCATGCAGGTTGCGGAAGAGCAGGAAAGCCCCCGCCGTCATCACTGCAACATTCAGACACGTAAAGTTCCACGTCAACTCCAGGCTCTTCACATCCGGCACGTACCCGCGTCGGTAGAGAAAGCCGCCGACGGTCACAGCATAGCCTGCAACCACCATCGCGATAGCCGCAAGATCGACGCGCCGCGAAGGCGCCATCATGAATCGCTTGATGTAGACAGCCAGCACGACATAGCCGATGAATCCTGAGAAGTAATAAAGCGTCGGTGTCGCATTCCAATAGCACTCGCCCCACACCTGCGGGAAATACAGGTGAATGAACGGCAGCAGCAGCGCAATCCCCCAGAGCAGCAGGAAGAACTCCATACTTCTGCGTCCCGCCGAGACGATCCATGGCGACAGCACCGGCGCAATCAGGTAGATCGCCATCAGCATGTACACGAACCAGAGATGGCCAACCTCCGTCCCGTAATTTACCGGGATCTTTGCGATATTGAGTAAGGTAATGCGAAGCGTAGCCAACCCGCGCGCATAGTCATAGAACGCGTAAACCGCGCACCAGATCACAAACGGAATCAGTACCCGCGTGAAGCGCTTCTTGAAAAACCTGCGCTCGTCTCCAACAGGAAACATGAAATATCCGCTGATCATCACGAACAGCGGCACACATGTCCGCAGCAGTGAATTGGTCCAACCCACCGCCCACGATCCTGCTGTGTGCAGCACCGTTCCAGTAGGTGAAATGTATTCAAACTCGCCCGTGTGGATCTGCACGACCATGTAAATAGCGATGACCCGCAGCAGGTCGAAACCGCCATGACGTTGATGGAAAGATGAAGCTGGTTTATTCACGCGCACCTGTAACCTGAAAAGATCATACGGAAGGCTCGGCTTTTGACGACGGCCCGCTCCACCAACGAGGACGCGCCTCCTGAAACAAACTCCTTATCGAACCTGAGGCGTGGAAGAAGTCTTCACCGGCACGGCCACCACGAACAGCGTCGCCGAGTACCCCGGATACGCATAGGCAATCCCGCCATCGCTGACCGTCACAGCAGGACGACTGACAATCTGCTTCAGATCATCTCCCGAATACATAAACACTGAAGCCGTCGGCGGCAAGCTCATCCCCGCAACCTGCACCTTACTGCTGATCACGGATGTCGTCTTGTTGATCACCAGCACAGTGAGAGCGCCGTCGCTCTTACGCTGCGCAGCATACACCGAAAGCCGTCCCTCGTTGGAGCTTGAAGCACTCACCCACGTATCGCCATACTGCGAACCGTGACCGTCATAGTTACGGAATATCCGGAATGCAAAGGCAATCGGATCCGTTGGCCCCGGCGCAGTCCACATATTTGCAAAGTCCAGGCGCTGCCGCCCAAAAATCCCCAGCAGGTCCATCTCGGCCAGTGCATCCGTAATTAGCTTCTTTCCGCTGTCAATCGAATACTCCGAGATAGCCAGCTTCGTTCCCGGATAGTACGTGCTCACCCAGCCCTGCATCCGCGGCAACAACTGCATAGGCGCCTTGAACACGTCCTGCTCCACCCACGTCCCGCCGTCATACGTCGGATCCCACAAGGTCCGCGTGGACGCAAGCTGCGAGGCAGCATCCGAAAAAACAGGATAGTAATGCTCATCCAGGTAGTCGAGAATGCGCACGCTGTGCGCCTTCTCATAAGCCGCCATTTGCTGCAGGTAGTATTCCGCTGCATACAGCCCGTCCTGCTTCTTGGTGTCGCCGATCCATCCGCCCAGCGTAAAATCCGACGGCCCCATCACCGCAGCGGTCGGATCCACCTGCTTCACAGCAGCAGCATACTTCTGCCCCAGCGCCGTGATGGTCGAATACGCAGCCCCGCCAGGCTCGATGTCGCGATGAGTATTCCCCCATCCATACGGCTCATTATCCAGCTGATAAAAAGGCACGCCGCCCTTCGCAGCCGTGCCAAACGTTGACAGCAGGTGCTGCACCCAGGCCGCCTGCAGTTCCGCTGAATTATCGACATGATTGGCATAGATATTCTTGTCCAGCAGCTGTTTGCCGTCAGCCGCCATGCCGTTCCCGCAGTCATCGCCATTCGGATGCGTATAAGGATTCGTGCTTTGCTGCGCACCATACACCGACACAGGAAAACTGCAGTTCCACGCAGCAGTCTTATTCACGTAAGGAATGATTGGAATCGTAACCAGCGTGCCGGCTGGCGAATAGCGCCGGATCAACGCATCCACCGACCCCCCTGGAATCGGATTCCCGACGCCGTTGCCACCCAGAAAGTACCAGTCAAATCCGGAATTGCTCGAATCCACCTGCCAGTTGTAGCGCGTCGTTCCGTCGCCGCCCCAGCGCACATTCGGCACCTTGATCTCTCGCGCGAAGTCAGCGTCCAGACCATAATTCACAATGCCGTAGATATTGGGATCAATCGCATGACGCCCGCTCGCAACATTGACCGATAGAATCGGCACGCTGTTCAGCGAAGCACGCGGCGAGCATGCGAGCACACTACCCAGCAGCATCGCTGTCAGCAATCGATACATCAATCGTAGGTTCAGCCACTCAGCGCAGCCAGGCTTCGAGGCACAACTCAAGTCCGATCCGATTTTCCTCATGCGCTTGATAGCTCCTCCCACAACCATGCAACGAACAGCGGCCCTCTATGAGCCGGACGACAGCAGTCACCTTGACAACTGGCAAGCCTATTCTCGCAGCAGTACAAAAGCGCGGCTTTCCCGTGCGATCGCATCCATAGACCTGAGCACGCCCGGTTCTCTACGATTTACGATGGGTGGCACATTTTTCCTATCCTGTCGGCGACTCGCTTCTGGCTTAAAGCATGAACTCGGGAATGCTTCACAACCCTGTCTTCCGTCTTCTCACTTTCTGTTCTTTGCTCTGCGTGTACGGAGCCAGGGCTCAGGTAGCTGCAACTACAGGCTTTCGGCCCGGACCAGCCATCGGCAACTTCAAACCGGGGCAGTCACCGCTCCTCTCATCCATGACCGGTGGCCTTATCAAGCTGAACGTAGTTGTCAGCGATGTGCACGACAGACCCGTGGGCGGTCTCCTCCCCGATGACCTCACACTGCTCGACAACGGCGTGCCCAGCAGCATCGTCACTTTCGAGCAGCACGGCAGTCTTTCCTCCGAACCTGACGCGAATGTCAAAGTCATCCTGGTCATCGATGAGATCCAACTTCCAGCCAGCCTCATTTCTCACGAGCGTTCCTCGGTCGCTGCATTCCTGCGACAGAACAACGGGCATCTCGCGCATCCTGTCACCCTTTTCTCGCTTGTGGATACCGGCCTATGGCTGGTGGGCGCCTCTCCCTCGGACGGCAACATGCTGGCCGCCCGCATCATGCACGGCAGCGTGGCAGGCCTGGTCCGTCCCAGTCGAGGCAGCCAGCGAGGTACCCTCCCTTCGTCGATGGGATTCGCCGACCCTCCCGCCCAACAAGCCCTGCAGGCACTGGGCAAGATCGCCGCCGCAGAAAGAGAGGAGACCGGCCGAAAGCTGCTGCTTTGGGTCGGACCCGGATGGGGTCTCGGAAGCGGAAGCTATGCGGAAGGCACCTCCTCCAAAGACGACACCTTCTACACCATCCGCTGGTTCTCGACACTGCTGCGGGAAGCAGGCATCGCACTCTACAGCTTTTCTGTTGGGGAGGAGGACGGCTTGGCGTTGTTGTACAAGGCTTCCCTGAAAGGCGTCGCGTCCGCACACGATGCCAGCTTCATGGATCTCCATCGGAAAGTGCTTGCGGTCCAAAGCGGTGGACGTGTCCTCAGCCGTGACAACGATCTCCTCCGTCAGCTCAACAGCTGCATGCAGGATGCGGACACTTTCTATTCCCTGTCAATTCAGCCCTCTCATGCAGAACACATCGACGAGTTCCACAGCCTGCAGATCCAAGTCAACAAGCCAGGCCTGACCGCCCGCACCAACATCGGCTATTACGATCAACCCTATTATTCTGATCCGGCCGATCCGAACCTGAAACTCATCTCCACCCAGCAGCTGCAGAGTATGTTGAACTCGCTGCAAGGAGAAGCAGATGCACATGTGGCTCGGCAGCTCTCCGGCCTCGCACTCAGTGAACGCCTCGATCAGTCCCAGCGGCTGTCCCTGGCCGCCGGTCTGCACGGCGAAAAGACCCGGCGTGCCTTCACGGCACTAGCCGACGCATCGGAGTTCTTAAGTCCTGCTCGCAGCGAGCTTCCTCCTGCAGACCCACCCGATGAGACCGCGCAGAGCCACATGATCTCCAAAGCAGCCGACTATCTGGATCGCACCATCCCGCAGTTGCCGAACTTCGTCGCAGGAAGAACTACCGTCCTCTATCAGGCCACGCCGCCCCTTGCTGAGGGAGAAACCAGGATGGACTACGAGCCATTGCATGTAGCCTCAACTTCAAAAGAGACCGTACTGTATCGGAATGGACAGGAGACAGCAGAGTCACATTCGGCAAAACACAAAAAGCCGAAAGATCCGGATCTCACCACCTACGGCACCTTCGGTCCGGTGCTCAGCTTTGTTCACAATGCCATCGCCTTTCCCGGCGCCCTTACGTTCAGCCGCTGGGAAGATGGAGAAGATGGCCGGTATGCCGTCTTCCATTACGAGATCCCCGCAGCAGGATCGCTGAACCAGGTCTACGGATGCTGCCTTCCGGACGGCGACGGTAAACAAAGCTTTCAAAGCCACACCGCCTACCACGGAGAAATCACGATGAATCCCGCAACCGGCGCCATTATCCGGCTCATGGCCATCTCGGAGCTCAATGGATTCCTGCCCGTCAGTCAATCCGAAATCCTGGTGGAGTACGGCAAGGTCACAATCGGGGGAAAGCTCTACATCTGTCCGGTGAGAAGCGTCTCGATGATGAGAATGAGATCAGTCGTCACCCTGAGGGAGTGGGATGAGAGCTTCAGAACCTATGGCCCTTACACGACCATGCTGAATGACATCTCCTATGACAACTACCACGTGTTCCGCGGTGAGTCACGCATACTCCCCGACTATCAACCCGCACAAAGCCAATAAGACACTCAAACTATTACTTATACGGGCTTGTCTGACAGGTCGCAGCACTCTCCACAATAAAGCAGCAGAAGGACCTTGATCACAGCTCACCGGCGGACGCGCCCTACAGGCACCCTACAGCAGCACCGTAGCACTCACCGCAGCACTATCCAGCGGGCGGGCTATGCCGTCTTCCGGGAAAAACAGCATGAACACTGTTCCCGATGTTGGAACGCTGCTTCTAGTCCTCTTCACAGCTTTATCTGCCGTCCGGCTGCGCACCGCGGTCGTCGCGTTATGCTTCTCAAGGATTTCACTGCTCACCCACAGTCCCAGCCCGGTTCCGGTAGCATCCTTCGTAGTGTAGAACGGCTCGAAGATGCGCCGCCTCACTGCATCGCTCATGCCGCAGCCTGTATCCGCAACCGTAATGCGCACCCCGGGCTTCCCGGTCTGCCATGCCTGCGAACGTCGCACCGTCAGTGCCAGCCGCGCCCCTTCCGGCGACGCATCCAGCGCATTGCCAATCAAGTTCGCAAACACCTGCCGCAGTTCGCCGGCAAAACTGAACAGCCGCACGTCTTTCTCAAACTTGCATTCCACCTGGATATGCTTTGCATGAAATCTTCCCTGGTGCACCTGCAACACCGACTCCAGGACTTCCGCCAGGTTCACCTCTGCCGGCAGCGTCGACTGGCGATAGAATCGGAGCGTTCTCTGCGCCATCTCCGAGACCCGCGCCACCTCCTGCTCGGCTACGGCCGCCAGTTCCCTCGCCTCCTCATTCAACGAACTGTGCCGCTGCAGCAGGTACAGCAGGTTCGTTACCGATTCCAGAGGATTGTTGATCTCATGCGCAATCGACGCCGCCAGCCGGCCCGTCGCCGCAAGCTTCTCTGATTTCCTCAGCGCATCTTCCGATAACTTCCTCTCCGTCGCATCGATAAACACTGCTCCCGCCCACCGGATCGAATCCGTTCCTATTCGTACCGGATAAAGATTCAGTACCCAGCAGCGATGCACACCCATTCGGATATCAGAAGCATCCGGAGTCAGCTCAAGATCGCTCGTTCCGCGATTGTTCAGGAAGACGTCATCAATGTGTTCTGCAAGCGACGCTGCCGCACTCGACGTCAGGAACTTGTGAATGGAACACCCCAGGTACTCCTGCACCGGTATCCCGCTCGCCTCGGAAAGAAAGCGATTCACTCTCACAAACCGGTACTCACGGTCGAAAAATGCAAACCCCACCGGCGCATTCGCAAGCATGGAGTCGAGCAGCGCCAACGTGTCGTTCAACCCGGCAGACTGTTCCGCCATGGAAGACACCATCAGGTTGAAAGCACTTGCCACCTGCGCTGCTTCATTGGTCTCGTCCGTCTTTAGCGGAAAACCCTCACGCGTCGTCGGATCTTTAATCAGCCGCCGTGTCGCCGCCATCAGGATCGCCAGCGGGCCGGTGATCGATCGCGCCAGCAGTGCCGATAGCGCCACACACCCCATCAACGCGAAGATGCCGAACAGCAGCGTATTGCGTAGCAGCAGGTTCACCGCCGCTCGGTCCCCGGCCGGGTTCACCATCACCCACGCATAACCCAGGGGAACACCGTTGCTGCGAATCAGCGCAATGCCCTCGCCACGGTCGCCGGTCACGGAAAACGGCAGAACCTGAACCGGCTTCGCCATTTTGCTTCGATCAAGCGCGTTCAGCTTCCAGTCGGTCGGCGCCTTACTCTGCTCCGCGAGCATTTTGCCCTGCATGTCGGTGATGCGCACTGCGAGAATTGCCCGCGATGCCAGCAGCGCCGACAGCTCTTCATCCAGCCACTCCGGATGATTGCTCGCAATCGCGCGACCGGCTTCCAACGCCAGCAGGTTTGCCTGGTTCTCCAGCCGCCGGGCCGACCGGTTGCGGATATCTACCTGTTCCTGCACCACCAGCAGCACTGCAAACAGCAGCAGGAAGATCGTTTCCAGCACCACCAGGCCCAGCGTCAGCTGTCCGCGTATTGTGCGGGGACGCAGCCATGACGCGAGTCCCCTGCTTTCACCAACCGTCACCGCACTACTCTCAGCCATGCACGTCCCGAGCTTCGTTCGTCCCGAATGTCCTGCTTAACTGAACTCTGCGCCAGTCGGCCTCAGTCTATGGCCCATCTATCTGCCGGCCCGCGCTCCAGCCATCTTCTTCACCATACTCACAGCTATCTGGCGGCCATGGAAGCGGCCATTTTCAATGAAGATCTCGTTCGTTCGTGCTCCCGCAACAATGACACCTGCAAGATATATGCCCGGCACATTGCTTTCAAGACTTTCCGGATCACAGACCGGCAGCTGATCCGTCCCCTCGATACGGACCCCCAGCGATTCCAGGAACGTGAAATCCGGATGATACCCCGTAAGCGCAAACACGAAATCGTTCTTGAGAGTTACATTTCCTCGCGGCGTTTCCAGCTCAACCGAATCCTCTCGGATCGAGACCACGTTGCTCCGAAAATAAGCCGTCACTTCATGGTTCTTGATCCGGTTATTGATGTCAGGCAGGATCCAGTACTTCACATGACCATGCATCTCGGCGCCGCGATGCACCAGCGTCACCCGTGCACCGTGCCGCCACAAATCCAAAGCCGCAATTGCAGCCGAGTTCTTACCCCCGATCACCATCACGTCCATGCCGAAATAAGGGTGCGGATCATGGTAATAATGCATCACTTTCGGCAGGTCCTCACCATCAATCCCCAGGTAATTCGGCAGGTCGTAGTAGCCCGTCGCCACAATCACCTTACGTGTGCCCACGCTCGTCTCCCGCCCAAACCTGTCGCGCAGCTTCACGGCAAAATGGCCGTCGCTTCCGCCGATCCCGAGCACATGATGGTACTGACGAACCTCGAGTTCATAATGCTCCGCAACTTTGCGGTAATATTCGAGCGCTTCGTTCCGGTTCGGCTTCTGGTTCGGACTGGAAAACGGCATGTCGCCAATCTCCAGCAGCTCCGGCGTCGTAAAGAACGTCATATTCGACGGATAGTGAAAGAGCGAGTTGCACAGGCAGCCCTTGTCCACCATCACCGCCTTCAGACCATGCCGCTTGGCCTCGATCGCACACGCAAGTCCAGTAGGACCCGCACCCACCACCAATACGTCATACTCCGGCCTGGACGGACCGGAATCAGACAGCTCCGCAGGAACACTGTTGAGAACGCGCTCAGAAACAGCCATACCTCTAGCTTAGAACACCCGCTTCGAGAACACCGAAGCATCCGCAAGTCAGATTCATGCGGCCCTCTTCATGTCGCCATCTCCACATGCCCCATTTCTTCGCGCCACGGGGACTGCCAGGCCAATCCAAGCGCGTTGTTTATTGTGCCTCCGGTTTATGTTTTCGACGGCCCTGCCGATAGATCAACCATGAAACATTGGTCCATTTCCGGACGAGTCACCATTGGTTTCGCAATCCTGCTTGGTTGCATGGCTTGTGTATGCGCCCTTGCCATACAGACAATGCGCACCGTGGTGAGCAGCGAGATCTCGCAGGCGCAGGGATATGTCCCCGCCACCCAAATGGCCACCAGTTTCGAGCGGGATGTGCTCAATGCCCGCATCTTCTTCATCTATTACGTGACCATTCAGAAACCGGGAGCACTCGACAAGGGCTGGGAGCGCTTTCACGCAGCGGCAGACCAGCAGAAGCAACTGATGGCGATGGTGAGGAGTCGGACTGATTTGCTAGATCTGGAGCCGGACGTGGCGAAGCTGGGCGACGACGTCCTGAATTACCAGGCTGCCCTGGCGGCGACACTCGCAATGGTCCAGGGTGGAACGTTGAGAGGTCCCGCCTATGATGCACAGGTAAAGGACTGGGCAGCCAGGGGCGCGGTGATGGTCGGCGACGCAGGCAGGGTGGAAGAGATGTGCGCCAGTCTCAGCCAGTCTTCCAATCAATTGATCGTCAGCAGCCTGAGAAGATCGATGACCTCGGATGTCACGACCTTCGTGATCGGCTTCCTGCTCTGCATCGGCATCGCTTACCTGATCGTCAAGCAGATCAACGCCGGCCTGCGATCCGTTACCCACGAGCTGCGTGAGGGATCGTTGCAGGTCGAAGACGCTTCCTCGCAACTGTCCGCGTCGAGCATGGCGGTAGCAGAGGAAGCCGCACACCAGGCAGCCATGATCGAAGAAACCTCAGCCTCGGCAGCGGAAATTCGGGCGATGGCGAAACAAAATCAGGAGAGCGCGCAGACTGCGACCGTCCTGGTGACCGAAGCCGTGAAGAGCACCGAGCATACCAATCGCTCCGTGGATGAATGTGTACAGGCGATGGAAGCGATAGGTGTTTCCAGCACAACCATTGCGAAGACCCTGCAGGTGATCGACAAAATTGCTTTCCAGACCAACATTCTTGCGCTAAACGCAGCCGTCGAAGCAGCACGAGCCGGTGAAGCAGGATTGGGCTTTTCTGTCGTGGCCGAAGAAGTAAGAAACCTTGCGCATCGCTGTTCGTCTGCCTCCACAGAAATTTCTAAATTGATCGAGCAGTCCCTCGGGAATTCAAATGCGGGCCAGATCAAGATAGCCCAGCTTTCCGAATCCGGTAGAGACGTGACCCGGGTGTTCCAGCAGATGAAGGGGCTGGTTGAACAGATCGTCGGCAGCAGCAGCGAACAGGAACAGGCGATCAACCAGATCGGTAAAGCCATCCAGAGTATGGAGCTGGTAACTCAGAAAAGCGCTGCGACTGCAGAAGAGACAGCCTCTGCGTCGACAGAACTGAATGCACAATCCGCTCAGCTCCGCGGCTTGGCGGCAGAGCTCGGCAGAATGGTAGACGGAACTACAAAGGAAAAAACCACCAGTCGATCCTCTGCAAAGGCACAAAGCCCGGCAGCAGCATGGGCAGGCCATTAGCGATACCCGGCACAACGAGTGAACAGGATCGAACGTTCCTGGACGACTACGAGTCGCGACCCGCAGTAAAGCTCCTTCCATCCAGTCATTGGTCAAACCGCAACCAATGAAGATTCGCCACTGTTCCGCGCATCCTAATACACTGTTAGCGAGAGCTTTGGCAGCCTTAACCACATTCCGGGACGAACTCGTCCAATCCGCATACCCCCCGGGGCGGCAACTGCGTGACTCTCACCAGCGCGCGATCACCGACCTGCGCGTCTCCGTCACCGGCCGCTGCAACTACCGCTGCGTCTACTGCCGCACTGGCAACGGCGCCGTCGACCCCGAACTCCCGATCGCCGACTACCTTCGACTTATCCGCGTCTTCGTCTCCCTCGGCATAGAAAAGGTGCGCCTCACCGGCGGCGAACCGCTTCTGCGCAGAGGCTTGGTCGAAATGGTGCAGGAGCTCTCACGCCTGCGCATCCCCTTCGACGAACAAGGCCAGCCTCTTGAACCCGGTCAGCGCGGTCGCTCACTTGACCTCGCGCTCACCACCAACGGGCACCTGCTCGAAGGTCTCGCCCAGCCGCTTATGGACGCTGGCCTTACCCGCGTCACGGTCAGCATGGATGCGGTCGATCCCGCCAAATTCGCCGCGATCACCCGCGTCCCCGGCAGCTTTGACCGCGTCGTCGCCGGCATCCGAAAAGCTCAGACCATCGGCCTCGGCCCGATAAAGGTGAATTGCGTCCTCGTCCGCGGCCTCAATGACGATCAGATTGTTCCCTTCGCCCACTTCGCACGAGAAGAAAACGTCATCATCCGCTTCATTGAAGTCATGCCTCTCGACGAAGACCGTGCCTGGTCCATGAACATGGTCGTTCCCATTCGCGAACTCGAGGCGAAGCTTGCCGCAGTTCTGCCCCTGCGCACGCTGCCACCCACCCAGCCCGGTGAAACCGCGCGCCGCTATATCTTCGAAGATGGCCGCGGCGAGATCGGCATCATCGCCCCAGTCTCCCAGCCCTTCTGCGGGCAGTGCAGTCGCATCCGTCTCACCTCGGACGGCAAGATTCGGACGTGCCTCTTCTCTACCTTTGAACAGGATCTGCATCGCCATCTGCGCGAAGGTGCCAGCGACGATCAGCTCGCAGCCTTTATCCGAGGCGCCGTCCGTCTCAAGGAAGCGCGTCACCACATCGGGGAGCAGGATTTCATAAACCCCGCGCGCTCTATGGTACAAATTGGCGGTTAGCCGGCTGTCTTCTGGAACATCCCCGCATGACCGACACAACACCCAGTCCCGCCGAGACCTTGCCCGGATCCGGTCCTTCTAGCGACATCACTCAGGCACCCGATCCCCTCCGGCTTCACGATCTGCGCGTCTTCCACAACCTGGGACGCGCCATCACTTCTGCTCTGGACCGTGACTCCATCATCCAGGCTGTGACGGAACAGATGCGCCTCTTCTTCCAGCCAGAAAGCTGGTCGCTCCTGCTGACAGACGATGTGCATCCCGTCCTGCGCTATGCCATCAAAGATGGCACCGTCTGCAACGATCCGACGCTCACCTCGATCCCGGTTGGGGAAGGCATGGCCGGCTGGGTTGCAGCTCACGGCGAATCCCTCATCGTTCCCAATGCAGCTGCCCTCAGCCAAGGTGCTGGCACTGTTCAGCCCCCGGTTCGCATCTTCGCCGGCGAACTCTCCATGCACAGCTTCCCCATCGAGTCGGCTATCAACATGCCGCTTCGCTCCCGCAATCGCACCGTCGGCGTGCTCCAGCTTTTCAACTGCCCGCTCGAAGCACTCACCGACTACGCCATGACCTTCCTCAACATCCTCGCTGACTACTCCGGCATCGCCATCGAGAATGCCCAGATCCTCGAGCGCATCCAGGAACTCACCATCACCGACGACGCCACCCAGCTCTTCAACTCCCGATTTCTGCACACCGCCCTGCAAACTGAGTTCGAGCGTTCCCGCCGCTTCCATTCAGAATTCAGTGTCATCTTCATCGATCTTGATCACTTCAAGCACATCAACGATCAGCACGGCCACCTCATCGGCACCGAACTCCTCATTGAAGTCGCGCAACTCATCCAGAAAACTACCCGCTCCGTCGACTCGGTCTTTCGCTACGGCGGCGACGAATTCGTAATCCTCCTGCCGCAGACATCGAAGACCGCAGCTGTTGAAGTCGCGCAGCGCCTTCTGCAGGTTCTCCGCGCCAAAGTCTTTCTTCAGATCCGCGGACTAAACCTCAAAATGACGGCCAGCTTCGGCATCTCCACCTACCCGCAGGACGGCGACCATCCCGAGGCCGTGCTCCAGGCAGCCGACACCATCATGTATTCCGTGAAAAAATCCAACCGCGACAACATCGCCTCAACCCAGCCCTGACAAACCGGTGCCCATCCTGGCGAAACCAGGGTTGGCCATGGCAAAGCCATCCGCTTGTCCTCGCCCATGACCTGACTCGAGCAAGAGACCAACGGGAGCATCCCACAAACCAGAAAGCCAAAGGCGTCGCGCCCCGTACGGCCGGTATCTAGCGTTGGAGGGGGAGAATGGCATTCGGATTGTCGCCGGCACCGGCATCCACCCGGAAATCCCACACTGCCAGGTTCACTTCCTTCGGCGACAGCATCTCCATCAACACCCAGTCGCCTGCGGCCAGCGGAGCCTGCGGCGTCAGCTTCATCCAGCGCTTGCCCGGCAGCATCTCTGCTTTGGTCAGCGTGACATTCTCGGAAGCACCAGTCACCTTCAACGGCCCGACAATCCGATAATCCTTCATCACCTGCGCCCGAACTACAATGTACTGGCTCGTTGCCGCACTCCCCGACGAGGGGTGCTTCTGCGATCCCGCTCCATGCGTATCCACCGTCAATGCATCCACACCCGGCTCGTCCGAGTCCTCATCGATACTCACAAAAAACACCGGATCGGGCTCATGCAGGGCCGGCTTCGCATGCCGCTCATTCAACTCGATCACCTGCTTCGTGCCACCCATTGAGTTCAGCACCGACCGCATCACGTTATGCCCGCTCTGCTCCCCTACCTGTCTCCCGCCTGAACTACTGTTCTGCTGCACTTCCACCAGCTCCAGCCCGTCATGGAACGTATCGAGAGCCCAGATCCCCGTTTCATCCGGAAGCCGCAGGTTCGGCGCCACCTCATAGTTGCGATTCCGCTCTGCCCTCTCCTCGGCATCGATCTCCGCCGCCACCTGGCTCCCGCCGGCACTCGGACTCCCACTCTCCCGATCCGCCACCGGCGACTCCCCCGAATGCTGTTTCGCATACATCTGCGTAGCCGCCCAGTCCACAAGCGATGAGGGAATTTCCTCCCAGTCCCCACCCCGCTCCGCACTCACATACCGCACCCGGTCCCCGCGAAACTCATACTTACTTACCAGCTGAAACGACCCATCCTTAAGGATCAATCGATGCACCAACGGATCCGCCACCGTCGGCACTGCAGCCGAAGCAGCACCAGCCTTTGCAGCCCCACCCTGCTGTGCATAAACCGCCCCAGCCCCCAAGACCGCCGCAACCACGAAAAGCCCCGCCACCCGCATAGCAAGATAGTATCCCCGCAATTCCGCCAGGGAATAGGAACTAGACTCCGCACCATTTCGTCCGACCACAACGTGCCATGATGAAACCAGCGTGCCTACCACCTACACCGCCGACCAGTATGTCACCGACCTTCGGGCCATCCGCGCCACCGGCTCTGCAACGGCCGAGACTTCCTTTTACCCGCCGCTTGACCGCCTCTTCAACGCCGTCGGTCAGACTCTGAAGCCTCGCGTCCTCTTCTCCACCCAGCTCCGCAACCAGGGAGCAGGCATGCCCGACGGCGGCTTCTTTCCCCAGGCCCAATCGCTCGCCTCGCAACACCGAGCCTCCAAGGTTGCAGAACCCCGAGCGCGGCGTCGTCGAAATCAAGCCCGCAGGCTACGACCTTGACACCCTTGCAGCCAGCGCCCAGACACTCCGCTATCTCCAGCAATACGGGATAGTGCTGATCACCAACCTCCACGAGTTGCGGCTGCTGAGACTCGAACCCAACAATCAGCCACGCAAGCTAGACCAATACAAACTCGCTGCGGCTCCAGACGACCTCTGGTACCGTCCTCTTGACCTCAAGCACAACCAGCTTCTGCCCGACTTCCTCCGTCGCGTCATGCTCTATAAGGTGCCGCTGTCGCAGCCAAAGGACGTTGCCTGGCTCCTAGCCTCCTACGCCCGCGAAGCTCGTGCCCGTGCCGAAGACCATGACCTTCCCGCCTTTCGCAACGTTAAGGCTGCGCTTGAAGAGTCCCTCGGCATCCAGTTCGAAGGCGAGAAAGGCGAGCACTTCTTCCGTTCCACCCTCGTCCAGACCCTCTTCTACGGCATCTTCTCCGCCTGGGTCTTCTGGCGTCATTCCCCGGAAGGTCGCCAGCCCAATGCCTCCTTCAATTGGCGGCTCGCAGACGACTACCTCAAGGTCCCCGTCCTCCGTAAACTCTTCCGCGAAGTCTCCGATCGCCGCCATCTCAACACCATCCAGCTCACCGAAATCCTCGAGCTCGCCGGCGAAGCCCTCAACCGCGTCGAGGCCAGTCTCTTTGACATCTTCCAGGGCGAAAAAGCCGTCGCCTACTTCTACGAGCCCTTCCTCGAAGCCTTCGACCCGCAACTGCGCAAGGAGCTGGGCGTCCGGTACACCCCGCGCGAAATCGTCCAGTACATGGTCGAGCGCGTCGACCACCTGCTCCGCACCGAGCTCAACCAGCCCGACGGCATCGCCGAACGCCGCGTCGCCGCCAACTCCGATGGTCAGGGCATCGTCTCCTTCATCTCCAACAGCGCCTGGCTCGATGGCCTCTCGCACACCACCATGCGCCATCACTACCTGCACGCGTTCAACCAAATTTGAGTTGATAACCTTAACGAAGACAAATATAGAACCGGCAAGACCACGCCGGAAGGCCAGCCTGATCCCAGCGCCTTCTCCACACCACAGAATCGCGAAGGCATCCAGGTAGGCACCGCCATCGCCACGCTCGTCCGCAACACAGCCCATCCACGGACGACGCCACAAATTCGCGACCTGTGGGGAACCACCAAACTCGCGCAGCTACTCACCAAGAGCCGCCGCGAAGCAACAGCCACATACGTCCCGCTCACCACCATCCCAGCCCTCGGCAATCCCTTCGCCTACCGCGTGCATACGACGGACTACACATCATGGCCGCGCCTGCCGGAGCTGTTATGGGGCAGCCGCGGCCAGGGCAGCACTGTCATGCCCGGCCGCGGTGTCGCCAAAATCCGCGACTGGACCGCCACCGAACGCGATCGCCTCACCACCCTCGCCGCAGCCCACTCCGTCACGCTTGAAGCCGCCCTCGCCATCCTGGCGTTCCTGCCTCGACATTCACATCAACGGCGCCGCCTTCTGGTCCGCCGTCCCGCGAACGTCTCGAGTTACACCCTGGGCGGCTACCAGGTCCTCAAGAAGTGGCTCAGCTATCGCGAGCTACCGCTCCTGCAACGCCCGCTCCACCCCGAAGAAGCAGCATGGTTCTCACAAGTCGTCCGCCGCATCACCGCCATCCTGCTCATGGGTCCCGCCCTCGACGCCAGCTACCAGGCCATCCTGCCCACGGCCACCGGTCTCCCGACATAAAGCAGTGAACCAGGTGCGACCAACGGGAGAATGCTCCTGCGCGAAGCGTCGTTGCCCCTACGGCGAGTACCTGCGATACTGAACCGTGCCCACCTGGTACGCCAACCCAGACATCCCAAAGCAGGTATCGCAGACATGACTGCAAAGTACATCTTTGTAACGGGCGGAGTTGTGTCCAGCCTCGGCAAAGGCCTTGCCGCCGCTTCCATCGGCTGCCTGCTGGAGAGCCGCGGCCTCAAGGTCAACCTTATGAAGTTTGACCCCTACCTCAATG
Organism: uncultured Ktedonobacteraceae bacterium; assembly: GCA_964657395.1. GTDB lineage: Bacteria > Acidobacteriota > Terriglobia > Terriglobales > Acidobacteriaceae. The sequence continues at coordinate 9,362 of CAZZUX010000053.1, read as the reverse complement.
TCGATCCCGGCACCATGTCGCCCTTCCAGCACGGCGAAGTCTTCGTCACCGACGACGGCGCCGAAACCGACCTCGATCTCGGCCACTACGAGCGCTACACCCACGCCCGACTCAGCCGCGACAACAATCTCACGACCGGCCGGATCTACGAACAGATCATCACCAAGGAGCGGCGCGGCGACTACCTCGGCAAAACCGTCCAGGTCATCCCGCACGTCACCAACGAAATCAAGAACGCCATGCGCAAAGTCGCCGCATCCACCGACGCGCAGATCACCATCGTCGAAATCGGCGGCACCGTCGGTGACATCGAATCTCTTCCCTTCCTCGAAGCCATCCGCCAGATGCGCCAGGAGCTTGGCCGCGACAACACCGTCTTCGTGCACGTCACCCTCGTCCCCTGGATCGCCGCCGCACAGGAACTCAAGACCAAGCCGACGCAGCATTCCGTCAAGGAAATGCTCTCCATCGGCATCCAACCCGACATCCTGCTCTGCCGCTGCGACCGCTTCCTCTCTCACGACATCAAGGGCAAAATCGCCCTCTTCTGCAATCTCGAAGAACAGGCCGTCATCGCCGCGAAAGACGTCGAGTCCATCTACGAAGTGCCGCTCAACTTCGCGCAGGAAGGCGTCGACGCCCTCGCCCTCCGCTACCTCCGCATCGACGCACCCACTGCGGACCTCAGCCGCTGGAAAGCACTCGTCGATCGCTGCTATCACCCGAAGGATGAAGTCTCCATTGCCATCGTTGGCAAGTATGTCGAGTATGAAGACAGTTACAAATCGCTAAAAGAAGCCCTTGTCCACGGCGCACTTGCCGAAAACCTCAAGCTTCGTGTCACCTGGCTCGAAGCCGAAGGCCTGGAAGGCGAAACACCCGGCGATCGCCGCTACGAGTCGCAACTTCAGGGCTTTGACGGCATCCTCGTCCCCGGCGGCTTCGGCAAGCGCGGCATTGAAGGCATGCTCAACGCCATCCGCTACGCCCGGGAGAAACAGGTGCCCTACTTCGGCATCTGTCTCGGCATGCAGACTGCCTGCATCGAATACGCACGCAACGTCTGCGGCCTGCAGGGCGCCAACTCCAGCGAGTTCGATCCCGCCACCCCGCACCGCATCATTTACAAACTGCGCGAGCTCACCGGCGTTGAAGAAATGGGAGGCACCATGCGTCTCGGCGCCTGGACCTGCATCCTCGAACCCGGCACCCTCGCTGGAAACGCCTACCGCGCGACAGAAATCAGCGAACGCCACCGGCACCGCTACGAATTCAATCGTGAGTACGAAGCTCTACTTACCGGCGCCGGGCTCCGCATCACCGGCACCACACCCGACGCCACCTATGTCGAAATCGTCGAGATCCCCGACCATCCTTTCTTCCTCGGCTGCCAATTCCATCCCGAGTTCAAGTCCAAACCTCTAGAGCCACACCCTCTGTTCCACGAATTTATCAAGGCCAGTTACAAGAACCGCGCCAGCATTTCTCAGAAGTCTCTTCCTATCGAAGATCTAGACCGCCAGGCATCTCACTTGCCGGTAACCAGGGCCGTCATTCCACAAACCGCACCAGGTATCCGCTAGCGAATGGCTGTCATCGCCAACACGCCGGCACCCCGGAAGCGGGGCGCCTTTTCAAGCCTTCTGCTTGGCCTGCTTTGCGGCGTCATCGTCTTCGCATGGTTCGCTCATCGCGCTCGTCACGGCGTATGGGATTCGATCGCACAGGCACTTACAGGCCGGCAGCTCGCCGTCACCGATCAAGGGCCAACCGTCGTCGCCAGCATCCAGCGGCTGCAGCGTCTCGAAACCGTTAACTATTCGATGGATAAAATCGTCGAAGGCGCCCGCGAGAACACCTACCTGCCCGACTTTCTCGCAGGCGACCGCCTGCTCCTCGTCGTCCACGGCCAGATCATCGCCGGTGTTGACCTTGCGAAACTCCGCTCCAGCGACGTCACCATCCAGGACACCAACAAACAACATTCGGTCCATGTAAGAATGCCGGCGCCCGAGATCTTCATAACCACACTGGATAACAACGGCACCCACGTCTACTCCCGCACCACCGGCCTGCTCGTCCCGGAAGACGCCAACCTCGAAACCGACACCCGCCAGAAAGCCATCGAAGAAGTCCGTCAGGCCGCGCTCGACAACGGCATCCTGAACAAAGCCAGAGACAACGCCCGGGCCACGTTGACCACACTCCTGCAAGGCCTCGGCTTCCAGCAAATCACCGTTGACTAGCTCCGCCGGGATCAAAGTGTGGGCCGCCTTTTCCTTCGAAAACAAGCGTGTGTTCTCATATCGATGTGAACCACGAATTTGAAATCGGAAACGTAACCGTCGGCGCTGGGCGGCTCTTCCTCATCGCCGGCCCCTGTGTCATCGAAAGCGAAACCCACGCCCGCAAAATGGCGGACGCAATCCAGCGCATCACCACCGATCTCAAAGTCCCCTACATCTTCAAGGCCTCGTACGACAAGGCCAACCGCACCTCGGTCAACAGCTTCCGCGGGCCCGGCCTCAAGGACGGAACAGCCATCCTCCGTCGCCTCGCCGAAAGCACCGGCCTCCCCGTCCTGACCGACGTCCACGAACCCGGCCACTGCGAGACCGCCGCCGAAGGCGCCGATGTCCTGCAGATCCCCGCGTTCCTCTGCCGCCAGACCGACCTGCTCGTCGCCGCCGGCAAAACCGGCCGTGCCATCAACGTAAAGAAGGGCCAGTTCGTCGCCCCGGACGACATGCGACATGCCGTCGAAAAAGTCGCGTCCACCGGCAATCCGCGAGTCTTTCTCACCGAACGTGGCGCCAGCTTCGGCTACCACAACCTGGTCGTCGACATGCGCTCGCTCGCCATCATGCGCAAACTCGCACCCGTTGTCTTTGACGGAACTCACTCCGTCCAGATGCCCTCGGCCGCCAACGGAGTCTCAGGCGGCCAGCCCGAGTTCATCCCCGTCCTCACCCGCGCCGCAACCGCGGCCGGGATCGATGGGCTCTTCCTGGAAGTCCACGACGATCCCGCGAATGCGAAATCAGACGGTGCAAACGCCCTGCATCTCGACAAACTGAAGCCATTATTGGAAACGTTGTTGGCCATCCAAACCGCAGCCGGTCTTTAGGAGCTGCAAATCTCGATCAGGCACGTAAGCCACGAGTGACGACGAACAAGTGCGACCAACGGGAGCATGCCTTCACCCGAAGCGTCAACGCCCGTACGGCCATTACCAAAAAAAGGGCCCCTCGGGTGAGGGGCCAATCTGCCTTGGTTCTCTCGTTGTGTGAGAGCTTGCTCGCGGCCCGGTCTCCGGGCGTTTGGCGCGCTATTTGTTCTGTGTTGCGCCAATCGGTGAGCCGGCGGAATTATCCGACGTACCCAGACCCGCTAAACTGTTGTGCATCAGCGTCACATGGACAAGGCTGCCATGGAGCTGCTTATTGTCAGACGCATTGGCATCGATCGGAGCGTTGCCCAGAGCGATGAGGTGGATGCGATAGACAGGAATTTGGTGATCAACAACCAGGTAGCGAACCACCGCGTCCGAGATCTTCTGCGAAGTAGCGATGCCCGCCTGTCCGCGCGCATGCGAATAACCCTGCACCTCGACGATGTATCCCTTCTGTCCCTGGAGCTGGGTCGCGATCTGGTCTAAGGCATCCTTCGCCTTGGCATTCAGCGCAACCTGTCCAGGATTGAAGTGAATTTCGGTATCGGTGATCGGCTGATACTGATCCAGGTTTGACACCGTCGTATTGATCTGGCCGGTCTGGGTATTTGCCTTTGTCGCCAGCATCTGTGCCTGGTTGGCTTGCGTAGACGCACCCTGTGCCTGGGTGTTTGCCTGATCTGCCGTGCTTTGGGCCTTGCTGATGCCCGCCTGTGCGCGTGAGTCGTAATCCTTAATGTCGGAAGCGTTCTTCGCCGTCAAACCATCCAGTTCATTGACGCGATCTTTCACCGGATTGACCTGGCGGTTTACCCACTTCTTGCGTGCCAGCGGGTTCAGATGACCCCAGAAGCCTTCGTTCGATTTAGTAGAAAGCGGCTTTCCCGTGGCTGACTGCGAAGTGTCGGTTGTCGGTGTCGACGTCGTTTGTGCGGGCGCTGTAGAAGCCGAAGACGTATCGGTGGACTGGGCAGAACTGGGCACTACAGCAAGCAGAGCGGCCAATGCCAACGTCGCAGTGGGCGCCATGAAGTAAGTTGACCGAGTCATTTTCATCTAGGTGACAATCTCCTGTAACTCTGGCGTTCATCATGCATGCAAGCAGATAACCAAAGTAGATGCAGTGGATCCACCATGATCAATCTCTTGCGTTTACAACCACTTGGCTCAGCCCGAAAGATCTCTGACCCTTAGGATTTCCACAACTTCGTGCGCCACCCCGTAAATCTTCCGCGCACAATCCGCAACCAGGGAGCAAAAACTACGTTGTTGACTGGTAACGACTTAGCGCGACTCCAACTACTTAAGCGCTACTTGTTGGATGCGAATCTGCGGGTTTTGCTGGTTCCATTCCGCGGGAACATGATCAAAAATCAACCGGAACGCCTTCTTTCCTCCCGGCAGCAGCGGGTCGGCAGACACTGGTTCAATATCGATATAAGGGTCGCGCGTACGGATCAGGCTAAGTGGCGACGTTTCCGGTTTTCCAGGCTGCCCTGCATTGTCCAGGAAAGCCGTCTGCACCGTAATACCCGTGACCGTGCGGCTGCCATGATTTTCTACCTCGCCATCCACATACGTGATCTGGCTGCCGGCCATATTGGAACTCTGACTGAGTGTAATGCCCGTGAGTGCCAGCTGCGCAGCATAAGGATCAGGCTGCCCACTGCCGGCTGAACCCGCCTTCGAGCGCAGCCCCACGATGACCAGCACCGCCGCAATCAGCAACACCACGGCGCCGGCTACGATCCATGGCGCCAGCGAACGTTCTTCCTTCGGAGCAGTACGGCCCGATAGAAATCCGGGCGATTCTTCGTTCTGTGCCATGCGCGGATTGTATCGCTACACCCTCTTCCCGTGGAGGAGCGCGTCCCGTGAGGGATGCGACGGCAGCAGTTACTTCGAAGGATCGCTTGCCTTATCGGAAATTAATTGTTGTTGCCGCCGCGACAAGTCTTGCCACAATGACGTCTAAGTTGGCAGCTGAAAACCTGTGCTCCGCCACTCACAGCAGCCAGCATTGGAGTTCGCCATGGATCCCGCTCCGCTCACGCCTCCACAGCCTCCAGGTCAACCGTCCACTGACAACGATCGCGGACTTCGCAGCGCATCGGTGGTATACCAGGTAGCCATCCTCGCTGCCGCAGCACTCCTCATCTTCAGCGCCGCACTGCTGTAGCTGGCCCCTGTCTCAAGGCTCGCGATTGCCGCTGAACTCGCCCACCCAGGGCGTAAAGGATGCCCGGCCAGCAGTCTTGCGAAAGTCTTCCCCGGTCATTTCCACTGACTGGCACATCTCACTCAGCCGCGATCGCATGCGTTCACCAATGCGATCCCCAAGTGTCTCCTCGCGTGCCGGTCCAGTCGACGGCGGACGATCCGCGTAGTTCGTCGTGACAATCGTGGTTCGCTTATCGAGATACCGTGTATTCAGGATGTGCGCAACGGTGTCCCATACCCACTCCGTCGGTTTGGTCGCACCCAGTTCATCCAGCACCAGCACCTCCGCATCGAACACAGGCCGCAGCACTTCCATCTCGGTCGTCGCAACCTGCGGATTGTAGGAGTTCTGAATCTGCTTCAACAGGTCCCGATAGTCGACGAAGATACCCCGCGCGCCGCGATCAAAAATCAATGCCCGTAAAATTCCTACTGCCAGGTGAGTCTTCCCAATCCCGATGGTGCCCGTAAATAGCAATCCCCGGCCCCCGGTCATGGCCGGATAGTTGTCCACGAACTTGGTTGCCATGTATTGCGCATGCAACAGCGAATCCTCTCCCGCACGCATGCCGAACTCATAGCTCTCGAGAGAACAATGCTCGTACCGCTTCGGAATACGTGCAGCCGTCAGCCGCTGCGACGCCCGCAGCGCAAGCCGGCACTCACAATCTGCGGCGAACCGGTCGCCGTCGCGAACCTCGATACGGTAGCCGCTGCCGGAACAAATGGGACACATATCTCTCACTTCATCAGTATGGCACTCGGCTGTCAGTCACGCCCGCTTGTGGAAAGTCGCCCCGGTCCTCGAAGTTTCCAGCCAAACCCTACCTCGGCAACTGCGGCTTCGGCTTGCGATCGACATTGTGGAACGTCACAATCTGCCAGGAACCCTTACGCTTCACAAACACCTCTTCCAGCTCGGTATAAAGCACGCTGTCCGGATCAGCCTGCACGCCGGGAGGCAGCCGCTTGTAGCCGGAGAGTGCAAGCTCTGCTTCAAGGATCGCCACATCGGGCGTCAGCATCTTCAAAACGCGAACATGGCTGCTGAGCCGAGATCCTGCATACACCGTCCGGAAGATCATGGCATGCTGCTGTTCGAAAGCCTCTTTACCCACAAAGTTGGTCCCTAAAATATTTGTGAACAGACAATCATCCGTCACATGAGCGGAAAAGGCGTGAGCATCTCCCGCATTCCAGGCGGCCTCCTGGCTTTCTGAAATCGAGCGGATCGCCGCCTCATCCGCAGAACTGGCATCAGCAGCACTGGCCAGTGCTGTTCCAACACCCTCCTGCAGAATGCCGAATCCCGCAACACTAAGGCCCATGCCTAAACTCATTGTTATCGCTCTTCTACGATCCATGCCGTTCCCCCTGTGCACGGATTGTAGATGCTCGGCGACTCCCCCAGGTGAATCTGCAGCACCCAACCTAGGAGTGTTCCGCAGCCCGCTCTTCAGGCTTCGCCAGCGCAGCACACAGCAGCGCCCCCACCACGGCCAGCCCCGCGATCGTATACAGCCCGCCCGCGTAGCCATGCGTCAGGTCACGTAGCCGGCCCGTCAGATACGGTCCCAGGAATCCGCCAACCCCGCCGACCATCGTAATGATTGCTACACCACCGGCAGCAGCCTGCCCACCCAGCACGCGCGTCGGCAGCGCCCAGAACGGACCCATGATGCTCCAGTAGCCCATCGCCGCGAGCGTCATCGCGATCATCGCCGCGGTAAAGCTATGAGCATTCGCCGCCCAGGAAAAACCAATCGCGCTTAGCAGCAGGCAGCCTGCAATGTGCCAGCGTCGCTCGCCCGATCGGTCGCTGGTCCATCCCAGGAACACCATAAAGATCGCTGCAGCCACGTATGGCAGCGTTGCATACTTTGCGATGTGACTCGCATCCGCCGGCGAAAGCGTGGCAGACGCCGATCCCTGCTGCACCCCATGAAGAAGACTGTTCAGAATCAACGGCATCCACAGGTTCACCGTGTACACGCCCACCTGATCTAGAAAGAAGATCCCTGCCAGCACCCACACCATCGGCGTCTTGAAGGCGTCCTTCAGCGAGTGCTTGGCTTCCGCACCTCCGGCCTCCCGGTCGCGCTTCAATTCATCCTCAAGCCAGCTCTTCTCGTCGTCACTCAGCCACGCCGCATCCGCCGGCTTGTCCTTTAGCAGCGCCAGGACAGAAAAGCCCATCAGGAACGTCGGGATGCCCTCCACTAGGAACAGCCACTGCCATCCGTGAAGGTGCATCGTGCCTTCCAGCTTCAGCAGCGCACTCGACAGCGGAGCGCCCACAACACCTGCAATCGCCGTAGCTGTCATGAACGTTGCCACCGCACGCGCCCGCTCCCGGGAAGGAAACCAGTACGTGAGATACAGAATCATCCCTGGAAAAAACCCGGCTTCACTCACCCCCAGAAAAAACCGCAGCAGGTAGAACGAGTGCGGACCCACAACAAACATCATGCACGTCGCAATGACTCCCCACGTGATCATGATCCGGGCGATCCATATCCGCGGCCCAACCCTGCCGAGCAGCAGATTACTCGGCAGATCGAAGAGCGACGAGCCAAGAAAGAAAATCCCGGCACCTGTCCCATACACCGTGTTGCTCAGGTGCAGATCCTGCTTCATCTGCAGCGCTGCGAACCCGACATTCACGCGGTCCAGGTACGCGAGGATGTAAAGAATAAAGATGTAAGGAATGAGCCGCCAGGCGATCTTGGCAAAGACCTTGCGCCCATTGACCTGTCCGGTTTCCGGCTGTTCTGTCTGCAGTGTCGGCATTTGTACCGTGTGAGATGAAGGCTTCCAGCAAAAGACGCGAACATCTCCTTGGAATTGCCAGAACTTTCGACCGATCAACGACTCGAGCTGCTTTGTTCGCAATGTCCTTGATGTCGCCTGGTTCGCAGCCTTCCCGCTTCTTGCTTGCGCCGATCCACCCGGGCTCAGGTCTGCATCATCTGCTTCTCGCTGGCAGACATCCCGTTCATCGACAAAGCGGCCATAGTACCCAAGGCATGCTCGGTGTAACCTTGGGTCAGGCCAGCTCCTGCCTGTAAATCGAAGCCAGATCATGTAACAAAACAAGTTGCGATCACGCCGCGCAGTCTGGGTTCGCTCTTAGTGACTAACCTCATTCTGGCCGATCACTTTCCCTGCGCGCCCAGATGCGCGGGATCCTTGCCGTTGGAGGCCCATGTGAACCACCTGGCAACCAAAATCGAGGTAGAACGGACTTCTCCCGTCGGCAGCCTGGCGCTGTTCCATCCCATGGTGCAGAAGTTGCTGGCCGCAAACGTGGTCAGCGGCGCCATACATAAAGTTCCGGTCGCCCTGCTCGAGGCACTGCAATCAAAGGCCGCCGTCGTCGAGAATGCAGCAGACGTGATCTTCATCTCGGAGGCCGAGCCGGTGGACGCTCCCGGCCCCCGCATCGTCTATGTCAATGCTGCCTTCGAGAAGATGACCGGCTATGCACCCGACGAAATCATCGGACTGACACCGCGCATCCTCCACGGCCCGAAAACTGACCGCGCAGTGCTCGACCGGATCCGCAAGGCCCTGCTGGCATGGCGCCCGGTCCGCGAACAACTCATCAATTACCGCAAGGACGGGACTGAGTTCTGCGTGGAGTTGTCGATCACTCCGATCGTCGACGCGTCCGGCTGGTACACCCACTGGTTCGCCGTCGGTCGGCTCCGTGAAAGTCGGCATAGGACTGAATAGCCGAAAAACAACCCTTCTCCGCCGAAACCCGCCTGCAACGGCACGATGGTGTGTACATCTGGTTCCTCAATCGCGCCGTGCCCCGTTTCAACGAGGCAGGAGAAATAGAAGAGTGGATCGGCACCTCCACCGACATCAGCCTGCATAAACAAGGCGAAGCAGCCATCCAGCAGGCAGAGCAGCTCGCCTTGGTAGGACGCATGGCGTCCACTACCGCGCATGAGATCAATAATCC
>CAZZUX010000052.1:0-25740 GCA_964657395.1 uncultured Ktedonobacteraceae bacterium | reverse complement strand
TTCCATCTCTAAAGGCCGGAAGCAGCAAACCATCCAGCCCACTCTCTCGGCAACTGCCGAGCCCGCAGTCTCAGAAAACGAGTAGGGCTTCCCCCGGCCTTGCTTTGCCCGCTTCGCGATTGAGTCGTTCCGCCCGCTGCGCTCAACACCCGTTGCGCTTATCATGAACCCTGCCCCAATATCACAGGAGAACCTCTGCACATGCGCCGACCGCTGATTGCCGCCAACTGGAAAATGTACAAGACCCCACAACAGGCGGCCGATTTTGTAAAGTCACTCTCTCAGCTTCACGCAGGTGCCAGCACAGCCGAAGTTGTGCTTTTTCCTCCATCGATTGATCTCGCTTCCACCCTCCAGCAGCTTGGGCCGGACAGCCCCATCGGCATCGGTGCCCAGAATATGCACTTCGCAGAAGAAGGCGCCTACACCGGCGAAATCTCAGCCGGCATGGTGACCGCAATCGGTGCGAAATACATCCTCATCGGCCACTCCGAGCGGCGCCAGTATTTTCACGAAACCGACGAACTCGTGAATAAGAAGCTGCATACCGCGCTAAAGCATGGCCTCATACCCGTGGTCTGCGTAGGCGAGAATCTTGAAGAGCGTGAACAGAATCGCACGGAAGCTATCCTCGAACGGCACACGCACGCGGCACTTAAGGGCCTTTCCGCGGAGGCCGTCGGGCCTGTAGTGATCGCCTATGAACCAGTCTGGGCAATTGGCACCGGCAAAACCGCTACTCCAGAGATGGCAGCAGACGCTCACAGCTTCATTCGTGGGGAAGTCTCAAAGCTCCTGGGGGCGCGCGTAGCCAACTCCATGCGCATCCTTTACGGAGGAAGCGTGAAACCCGAGAATGCCAAGGAACTGCTATCCCAGGAAGGCATCGACGGAGCCCTGGTCGGCGGGGCCAGCCTCGACGCCGTGTCCTTTCAGAAGATCATCGCCGCAGCAGGTTAACGGTTGCCAGCCAGGTAGTAACAGTTAGCTGCGTGCGAAAGGCACGGCTTCAGCGGTGCCCACAACTCTGACGGAGAAGGCTAAAGCCCCCGAGGTAATGCTTGGTTCGGCACCACATCCTCATCGCTGCCACTCGAGAGTTCTTCATTGAACTCCTCGCGCAGGATCGCCTTCACCTCTTCGCGGTCCATCCCCATCTTCTCGACATAGAAGTTCGCCACATGCCGCGCAAGGTCAGCTAGCACCACGCCCCACGGAGACGGTTCCTCCCATCCGCCCAGCTGCAGGCTCACGTGCAGATCACTATCCGCAATCCAGGCACGCAGCAGCTCAAAGCTCTTCGCGTCCGCGCGAGCCGCAGCCGGAATCTGCAATTCGTTCTTGAGCCCCATGGCTAGACCTTCACCAATACATCATCGCCCTCGACCCTGATCTGGTAAACCGCTACCTTCGAGACCGAGCTATGTTCAGCCTCGCCGGTATGGCGATCAAACGCCCAGGCATGCCACGGGCAGATGATTTTGCCCTCTTCAATCATCCCTTCGGCCAGTGGGCCGCCATTGTGCGGACACTCATTGTCCATCGCCGTAACTTCTCCATTCACACGCGCAACACACAGCGCCCTGCCGTCTGCCGACGCAAATTCCTTGGCTTCCCCTTCATTCGGCAGCTCACCACGACTGCAGATCCGTTCAAACTCACTCATTGCGTCTTTCACCCTCCTGACATGGAAGCGTTTCTTGTTGTTAACACCGCACACTATCCTAAATGTTTTTAGAAGCCATACCCTGCCGCTCACAGCCGCTAAACTCATGCGCCGCCGCATGATAGCCTGAACTTCCCCATGACTGATTTCAGCCACTCCGAGCCTGGTGTACCCCTTGGCGAATCAGCGTCCGGCGCAGAGGCACCCGGCAGCTTGTGGTGCCCTTTCTGCTCGCATGCAGTAGCCGATCCACTCGTCTGTCGCGATTGCTCATCCGTCATTTGCCGCGTCTGCGGTACACCACTGGAGTCGGCCGACGAACTCAGCTTCGGCTGATGCAGCCAGAGGAACAGCACCGCTGATGGCCCGATACTCATCGCCGCGCAGTCCCAGACCAGCCGGCGCGCCGGCGTCGAGGTCGCGTCGCGCGGGCGGCCAGCCTGGCGATGATCCAATGGCGCAGCAGCTTCCCCTCGTCTCCGGCAAATGGCTTCTGTTGTGGCTGCTGGCCATCTTCGGCGGCGGACTCGCCCTTGTCTATCTCACCCTCTGCCTGCTCTTCTGGCAGGGCCAGTGGCAGATCCTCTTTCATCGGACACAGCCGGTCATGTCAGCAGCCGCTTCCATCCCAGGCTTCCGGGAACAGGTACTCTTCGACACATCGGAATCCGGCCAGCCGCGGCTGAGTGGCGTCTTCCTCACCCCTGCAGACTCCAGGTCGGGCAGAACCGTTCTTTACCTCCCGGACACGTCCACCGCAGCATTCGAAAAAACGAAGCAGGATCTGTCCGCCCTCACGACCACCAACTTCAGAAGCTTCACTTTCAACTACCGCGGCATGGTCACAGGCCAGCCCGACCATCCTTCTGGAGCAACATCCTCCGAAGACACCGAAGCAGCCTGGCAATTCCTCACGAGCACGCGCCACATTCCACCTGCCGCCATCGTCATCTACGGAACAGGCCTCGGTGCCGCGCTTGCCGCCCAATTAGCAGCACGTCATCCGGAAGCCGCTGGTCTGGTCATGGATGAGCCCTCTCTGCCCGCACTCGACCTCTTCCGAGCCGATCCCCGAAGCCACTGGATGCCAGTCCGCCTGCTCACGCACGATCGCTTCGATCCAGCCGACTCAATAGCCACAGCACCCCAGCCCAAGCTCCTGCTCTTGCCTGCCGATGCGGATCCAGTCCTCCGGCACTACGCTCAAGTAGCCAAAGCTCCAAAATTGATCGTCGATCTGCCTGGTGCCCCCTCCGCGGGCACCGCAAAGCAGGAAGCATTGAAACGTTTCCTCGACGAACTGCCCCCAGCTCTTGAAAGGAAGTAAAAAGCAATGTTCCGCTGGCTCGACAACCTGCAGCCCTTCGGCACCCTGGTCCTTCGCCTGGTCCTCGGCGCCGTTATGGCGGCCCACGGCTATGCCAAGATCATCCCACACGGCGCGCTCTACAACTTCGTGCAGATGGTCCAGCATATGGGCCTGCCCGCATGGTCCGGCTATCTCGCCGCTTTCACCGAGTTCTTCGGAGGCATCCTCCTCATCCTCGGCCTGCTCACCCGCGTTGCTGCCTTCGCCTGTGCCATCGATATGGGAGTCGCTATCGCCAAAGTGCACCTGCACCACGGACTGGTCGGCCCCGGAGGCTTCGAGTATCCGCTCGCCCTGTTCGCCATCGCCTTGTCGCTGGTCTTTACCGGTCCTGGCCTGCTCGCCTGCGACGCGCTCATGGGCGGAAGAGGCAGCGTCCGCGCCGGATCCCGAATGCGCTAGGCGCCTCTAGATCAACCCGAGAAACTGCTGCTGTCGCAATCTGGCTCCTGGAAACACCAGGTCCAGGTTCCGCGATCCCAGCGTCTTGAACGCAGCCTCACCCAGCACCTGCCGAAAGTCGGTCGTGACGACCAGGTCGCGGCCTTCATTCAACTGCTCAGGCGCCAGGCCGGGCCAGCGTCCGTACACCCGCCCGCCCTTCACCTGCCCGCCGAGCACGAACATCACGTTGGCATGTCCATGGTCCGTGCCGCCAGTCCCATTCTGATGAGCCGTGCGGCCGAACTCCGACATCGTCACCACCACCACGTTCTCGGCCCCGTCGCCGAGATCCTGCCAGAACGCAGCGATTCCCTGGCTGAAGTCCGTCAACCTCCCCGCCAGCTGTCCCTGCACGCCACCCTGGTTCTGGTGAGTGTCCCATCCGCCAATATCCGCAAAGGCCGCTTCCACTCCTAAGTTCGCCTTCATCAATTGCGCAATCTGGCGCATGTCGTTGCCGAAAGCACTCTTCGGGTAAACGGCTCCATTAGCCGGAACATAGTGGGAAGGATCAGTCGCCTTCAGCATCTTCACTGCCTCAAACGTCTCCGCACCGGTACCATGCAGCACGGCATCCACAGCATCAACATGCTTACCCGTCTTACCCGGAGACGCCTGGCCATCGGCGGCATACATCGCCTCAAAACTCTCACTGACTGCATCCGGCTGACCAGCAATCGCGTTGATCGCTCCAGCCCGGGCCGCGTTATTCGTAGCCACCACTCTCGGCTTGTTCGCCTGCCGTCCACCCACCGCAAAATCCTGCACATCGCCGATCGCAATCGCAGGCACCGCGCCCGCCAGGGTTCGTGGAACCTGCGCTCCCAGCGCAATCGCCCGGAACGCGGTCTCATTCGCATGCCGGCTCCTGTCCTCGGCCTGCAGCGCACGGTTCAGCCAGCCATCCTGCGTCGTCTTCACGCCGGGTGTGCCGCTCTCCATAAAATCCTGTGCATCGAAATGCGAACGCGAAGGATCAGGCGATCCCGCCGCATGAACGACTGCAAGGTGGCCTGATTTATAAAGCGGTAGCAAAGGCTGCAAAGCAGGATGAAGACCAAACGTCCCGTTCAGATCGAGAACCTGGTTCTGCGGGATCGCAATCGTCGGCCGCATGGCGTAATAAGCAGATTCCCGATAAGGCACCACCAGGTTCAACCCGTCCGCCGCACCACGCTGAAATAGCACCACCAGTTTCTTGCCGCTCGCGTGCGCACTCGTCGCCTGCGCCAGCACGCTGCGCTCCAGAAATGCAGGAACAACAGCGGTACCCACCAGCGCCATTGCGCCGCCGCGCATGAAAATCCGTCGGGAAATGCTCATGAGCTCAACCCCTGCTCCTGTTAACGCAGGTCAGAGGCCGAAGTTTCGTTCCATCTGCCTTGGGCTGGTTACTACTACCCACATTCCGGAACCGCTCAGCTAATAGTTCCCAAGAGAGATCATGGCTTTATAAAGATCATCCGGCTGCGGCAAAATCACATCTTCCAGCGCTGGTTGGTACGCCACAAATGTATCCATGGCCGCAACACGTTTCACCGGGGCATCCAGGCTGTCAAACAGTTCCTCGCCGATCCGTGCCGCAATCTCCGCGCCGTAACCCCAGCTCAGCATGTCTTCATGCGCGATGATCACCTTATTCGTCTTGCGGACCGACTCGGCGATCGCCTCCCAGTCATACGGAGCCAACGAACGCAGATCAATGACCTCGACATCCAGCTCATCGTTGCGATGAGCTTTCTGCGCTGCCTGCAAAGCCCGTGGAACCACTGCGCCATACGTGATCAGCGTCAGGTCCTTGCCCTCTCGGACGGTCCTCGCCTTTCCAAAAGGAATCGAGAACTCCTGTCCCGGATACACGGCGCGTCCGTACGTCTCCCGGTAGAGCCGCTTGTGCTCCAGGAACAACACCGGATCATCGCAACGGATAGCCGTTCGCAGCAGACCCGCCGCATCCAGCGCATTCGATGGCATCACCACGCGCACGCCAGGAGTATGCGTGAAGAGACTCTCTCCCGATTGCGAATGGTAAATCGACCCCCCGGTCAGATAGCCGCCCGTCGCAACCCGCACCACCAGGGGGCAGCTGAAATCACCATTCGACCGCCATCGCAGCACGCTCAGTTCATTCCGCATCTGGTGCATCGCAGGCCATATGTAATCGAAAAACTGGATCTCCACCACCGGCTTCAATCCACGCGTCGCCATGCCGATTGCAGTTCCCATGATCGTCGCTTCAGCCAGCTGTGAGTTGTAGACCCGCTCAGCACCAAATTCGCATTGCAGTCCTGCTGTCAGCTTGAAGACGCCGCCCTTCCCCTTCACACCGACACCATCATCACCCTTCAAATTTTCCGCGCGGCTGCAATCCGCCACATCCTCCCCGAAAACCACGATTCGCTCATCGCGCGCCATTTCATCCTTCAGGCAATGATTGATGAGGTCGGCCATCGTGCGTTCCTGCACGTCCCCGGACGTATTCTCATCCAGCCTGACCTGCGAGGCCACAGCGGGCGAAGCAAACACATCACTCGTCGGATCGATCTCCTCGGAATACACATGCTTCAGAATCGAAGCAGCCTCCGGGATCGGGGCGCGCAATGCCCGCTCGGCTGCCACGCGGACCTCTTCGTCGGCCTGCTTCTCCAGCCGATTGATCGCTTCCGCGTCTAGGATACCCTCGCGCAACAACCGCATCTGCATCTTCGGCAGCGGGTCCCGCAGCGCATCGGCGTCCAGCTCACTTTGCGCGCGATACAGCTTCTCATCGTCGGAAAGTGAATGCGAATACGGTCGCACCACGTGGCCGTGCACCAGCGCCGCTCCCTTGCCGGAACGGCAATGCGCAACCGCCTGCTTCAGCGCAGCATAGCTCTCCACCGGATCGGTTCCATCTACCTCCGCGAAGTAAAAGTTTGGAAAGTTAACCAGCAGCTTGGAGATATTTCCGCCCGGCGTATTCACCTCGACTGGTGTCGAGATCGCGTATCCGTTATCTTCCACGAGGAACAGCACCGGCAGCTTCGCATTCGATGCCGCACTGATCGCCTCCCAGAATTCACCCTGGCTGGTAGCACCCTCGCCGATTGAGACGTAGACGACCTCATCGCCATGAAAATGCACGTCATGGAAGGCGCGATAATCCGCCTTGTTCGCTACTTCCCCAGGCATAGCTGCCATCGGATGCTTGTCAAAATAACGACCGGCTGCGGCACAGCCAACAGCCTGCAGGCATTGTGTCGTTGTCGAAGATGACTGCGAGACTATGTTCAGCCTGCTATTGCCCCAGTGCGAAGGCATTTGGCGGCCCCCACTTGCAGGATCCGCCGCAGCCCCCACGGCCTGCAGCAGCAATTCCTCTGCAGTAGAACCCAGCGCCAGGCACAGTGCCTTGTCACGGTAGTAAGGATAGAACCAGTCGTATGCAGGCTTCATTGCGAATGCCGCAGCAACCAGCAATGCTTCATGGCCGGCGCACGATACCTGGAAGAAAATCTTCTGCTGCCGCTTCAGCATGATCTCGCGATCATCCAGTTTGCGGGACAGATACATCAGCCGGTACATCTCAATCAGCTCTTCGCGGCGGAGTCCTGCACCGTCTGTTTTCGCGCCTTGCGTTGCGTGGATACTTGCCGATCGTGTCTGTGTGTCTTCGAGGGCCTGTTTCTTCTCGATCGAGGTGTTCTTCAGTTCCGGCAACTCCCGGACAGCCGATTTCCCCATACTCCGCCACCTCACCTCAGGCTTTTCCAGCCAGCTTCCCAGACCACAGGCATCGCGCGCCACCAACACCCGTCCCGGCAACGTACAGCCCCAACATACATGAAAAACTCGTAGGCTCGCCTGCTGCTTGTGCCGACCCGTTTTGGATGCGTCTTGACCTCAACGGCTGCAGCATTATGTTCGATACAATTCAGTAACATCCGGGCGTGCCGCTGCTCGCCCTCTATGACCTAGCCGCTGTTGACCATCATTTTCGCAGCGTGCTCTAATCACCCGGTTTTACAACCTCGCCCTTCCCGGTCGCGTACGTACACGTCGACGCGCCTATGGAAGTGCTGTAACCACCACGTGGGGGATCGGAATGCAATTCGCTTCATTGCTGGCCATCTGGCAGCCTGCTCTTAACAACACAGCTCCTGACAACGGCAGCATTTTCCTCTGGATCGCTCTCGCCATTGGTGCACTCGGCCTCGTCATTGCTCTTCTGCTCGCCCGAACTGTCCTATCTGCCGACAACGGCACGCCCGAGATGCAATCCATCTCGAACGCCATTCGTGAAGGCGCTGAAGCCTTTATGGGCCGGCAGTACACCACCATCGCCGCCATCGCCGCAGTACTGGCCGTCGTGCTCTACATCGGATACCGACTCTCGCCTTTCACCGCCCCGCTGGCCAATAAAGTCGTCATCAGCTTCCTGATCGGTGCCATCTGCTCAGCTCTCTCCGGCTACACCGGCATGTTTGTCTCTATCCGCTCAAACATCCGCACCGCCTCCGCCGCGCGCACCAGCCTCGGGAAAGCTCTGCAGATTTCCCTGCGTGGAGGCGCCGTCACCGGCCTCGTCGTCGTCTCTCTTTCCCTTCTCGGCATCGGGCTTCTATTTCTGGTCTTCGGCGGACTCGCCACTCCGCGCGCTGTGCCCTATGAACTCGTCGGCTTTGGCTTTGGCGCTTCGCTCGTCGCCCTCTTTGCTCAGCTCGGCGGCGGCATCTACACCAAGGCAGCAGACGTCGGCGCTGACCTCGTCGGCAAAGTCGAAGCCGGCATTCCCGAAGACGATCCCCGCAATCCTGCCGTCATTGCAGACCTCGTCGGCGACAACGTCGGCGACTGCGCAGGCCGCGGCGCCGACATCTTCGAATCCACCGCGGCCGAAAACGTCGGCGCCATGATCCTCGGTGCGGCCCTGTTCCCGGTCTTCGGCATCCGCGGCATTCTCTTCCCGCTCATTGTGCAGGCCATCAATCTTGTCGCGAGCACCATCGGCGTCTCCGTCGTCCACTCCAAGGAAGACGAAGACCCGATGCACGCACTCAATCGGGGCTACTATGTCACCTCATTCCTCGCCCTGCTCGGCTTCGCTGCCGGCGTCCACTTCATGCTGGGCGATCGCTGGTGGCTGCTCGGATCTGGCATCGTCGGCATCATCACTTCGTTCCTCTTTGTCCGTATCACCGAGTACTACACAGAGACCCGCTTCCGTCCCGTCCGCTCTATCGCTGAAGCCTCGCTCACCGGCCCCGCCACCAACATCATCAGCGGCCTTGCCGTCGGCATGGAGACACCCGCCATGCCCGTCCTGGTAATCGGTGCGGCCCTGCTGCTCGCCTACTACTTTGGCGTCCGTGGTCTCGAAGACGTCTCTCTGCCCGACTACGCCAAGGGCATCTACGGCACTGCCATTGCCACCATGGGCATGCTCTCGTCTTCGGCCTACATCCTCGCCATGGATACCTTCGGGCCCATCACTGACAATGCCGGCGGCATCATCGAAATGTCGAACCAGCCCGACAATGTCCGCGAACGCACTGACAAGCTCGACGCAGCCGGCAACACCACCAAGGCCCTCACTAAGGGCTATGCCATCGGCTCGGCCGCACTCGCCGCTTTCCTGCTCTTCTCGGCTTACCTCGAAACCATTCGCGACATCGTGCATCACCGCCTCGAAATGGCCGGACAAGTTTTGCCCGCCACCTGGAGCTTCACCAACATCAACCTCGCCAGCGTGCCCGTCTTCGTCGGCGCTCTGCTCGGCGCCATGCTCACCTACCTCTTCTCATCACTCGCCATCAAGGCCGTCGGACGCACCGCGCAATACGTCATCAAGGACGTTCGTGCGCAGTTCAAAGAGAACCCCGGCATCATGGCCGGCACCTCGAAGCCGGATTACGGACGCTGTGTCCGCATCGTCACCGGCGCCGCACTCAAGGAAATGGTTCTCCCCGGAGCTCTCGCCATCCTGATGCCGCTGGTTGTCGGACTCACCTTCCGCCATCTCAGCCCCAGCTTCCACATCGGTACCGGTGAGGCCTACGTTCCTGCCATCAACGGAGTAGCCGTCAACCTAGGCGGCGCCGAGTCGGTCGCCGGCCTGCTCATGGTCGGCACCATCTCCGGCATCCTGCTCGCCATGCTGATGAACAACGCAGGCGGCGCCTGGGACAACGCCAAGAAGTACATCGAAACCGGCGCGCATGGCGGCAAACGCTCCGAGCCGCATAAGGCTGCCGTTGTGGGAGATACCGTCGGCGATCCCTTTAAAGACACTGCCGGCCCATCTCTCCACGTCCTCATCAAGCTGCTCGCAACCGTCACACTGGTGCTCGCACCACTGTTCGTCTAACGCAGTCATCATTTAGCTGCTAAGCGATGGCCGTCATCTCGGAAGATGCCGGTCATCGCATCACGCCAGGTCTACGAAGGCCCCTCTTGTCTCTTTCGAGTCGCCTTCTTCCAGCGTCCTTGTTATCGTTAACGGCAAATGGCTGCACCTTCTTCCTCGCTGACGGAAACTCCTTGGTACAAAAAGCGCGCCTCAGGATGGGCACACTTTTCGGTGTTGCCAAACCGTAAGCTGCTCACTCTCTATCTCGCCGTCTTTTTCCTCTTCAGCATGCTCGGTTTCTACAGCGACCTGACCAATGCAGGTGGGAATGCACCCCCGTGGGCTGTACTCGTCATTGCTATCCTGAGCGGCGCTTATGCCGCCCTTTATCCCTACGTCCTCGTCCGCAAGCCAATCTTCTATCTCTACGTCCTTACCGTCCTAAATTTCTTCTTTGGTTCAGCGACCGCTACTTGGCTCCATTACATCTCTGCTGCGCATCCTGCTCACTTCCATCATCCCGGGTCCGGCATCAACTTCGCCGCGCAGGGCATCAACATCGTGGTCATCTGTTCCTACATCTTCTTCATTATTTTTATTCGGGCCCAGGCGGTCTCTGCATTTCGGGTCCAGAATGAACTCAACCTGGCCCATGGCATCCAGCGCACTCTCGTGCCACCCATCGCCCTTTCCGCCAATGGTTATGACCTCCACGGTCTCTCGCTTCCCAGCGAGAAAGTCGGAGGCGATCTCGTCGACGTGGTCCCCCTGGACGACGGGAGCGTCGTTGCCTATGTATCGGACGTATCCGGACACGGATTGCAGGCCGGCATCCTCATGGGACAGGTCAAAACCGCGGCACGCACCATCCTGCTCGAAGACTTTGCCACACCGGAAATCCTGCTGCGCACCTTCTGCGACCGCCTCAACCGAGCGCTTCCTGGCGTCAAAGAAACCCACATGTACGCCACTCTCGCCGTCCTCCATCTCGGGCAGGATGGCACCGTGCACTACGCACTCGCAGGCCATCCCGCCATCCTGCACTACACTGCGGAAACAGGAAGCACCACGGAGCTCGGCTGCGAACAATTCCCTGTAGGCCTGCTTCCCGTGAGCGCCTATTTCACGAAAGTGGCGAGACTCGAGTCAGGCGACATCCTCATCGTCACCACGGACGGCATCCTCGAAGCCTGCAATGCAACCGAAGAGGAATTCGGCGAAGCTCGACTCGCAGCCATCACAACTGACTTTTTTAGATCCGGCATTTCTCTCGAAGCGTTCAGCAGCGCAGTCACTACTGCCGTTCAGTCCTTCGGTAAACAAGCCGACGATCAGACCCTGCTGATCATCCGTCGGCAACAACGTATGTCCATCAGTCCGGAGACCTTCAGCCGCCAGCAGCATACTGCGGTTGCCTGACTCTCGCCGCCATCAACCAGGCGACCGAAGGAAGTCCTCACCAAGCCAGAGCGCGTAGCACCGCCGGCCGCCGCCAATACCCGGGACTCAGTCGCGCATCTTCTCTTTCACTGTCTTCGCCAGCTTCTCGATCTCTTCCGCCTTCTTCACCACATCCACTGACAAAACATCCTTGTTCGTCTTATCCACCTGTGACTTCAACTCGGTAGCCAGCGTCAGCAGTTTGTTCGTGTCCTTCACCAGCTGCTCCTGCCGTAGATCGTTGCGCCGCTTCTCCATCTTCTCCATCAACTCGCGCCGCCCGGATTCTGCGTCAGCCGAGCTATTGCCATTCTCAGGGATGGTTGGATTCTGATGCGGCATCAACTGCGCGGATGACGCCAGAACAAGCAGCAGCCACGCTGCTGATAGACAAAACGCATTTAAAACCCAGGCTGACCGTTTGCTGCACAGCATCGTGACCACTCCATTCCCTGTGCGACCATCATAGGTAGGAAAATTGTCATATCGCAAGCCGGTCCCGGCCCTGCATGACGCCCTCAAAAGGATCGTGATGGATCACTTCAACGCCATTTTGGTATTTCAACTCAGCAAGACTCCCCGATCGCCGCACGAACTCCTGCTCGAAACGAGAGACCGCCTGCTCGAACAGTTCTTTCAGTTCCTCGCCCACCTGCCGGAGATCATCGGGCTCGTCATCTTCCTGTGGATCTGCATTGTCGTCATCAATGCCATCACTCACCGCATGCGAACCGTAGCCGAGAGCCATGCCACCACCCGGCTCGCGCGCGCCTCGCAGATTCGCACCCTGGCCTCGGTCTTCCGCGCCACCAGTATCAGCATCATCAGCTTCCTGATAGCCATCCAGTTGCTGCGCGATGTTCTCGACTTCAACCTCGCGCCGCTGCTCACCTCCGCCGGCATCGCCGGAGTCGCAATCGGTCTCGCCGCGCAGACCATCGTCAAAGACGTCCTCAACGGAACACTGCTGCTGATTGAAGATCAGTACAACGTCGGCGACGCCGTCACCATCGCCAGCGTCTCCGGCTTTGTCGAAGCCATGACACTGCGTAAGACCAACGTGCGCGGCTTCGATGGCACGCTCTACGTTGTACCGAATAGCCAGATCACTACCGTCGCCAACCAGAGCCGCGACTTCTCGCAAACCACCCTCAACATCTCCGTCGACTTCTCTGCGGACCCCGACAAGGTCATTCCACTGCTGAAAAAAGTTGCCCTGGAAGTTCGCAACGAGCCCGCATACAAGGACATCTTCCTGCAGGATCCCGCTGTCGTCGGCGTCGACGCGATCAAGGGTTCGGAAGTCATCTATCCCATCGTCGTCAAGACACTCGCCCGCACTCAGTACGACGCACTGCGCGAAATGCAGAAGCGCATCCGCATCGCGCTCCAGGAAAACAACATGCTCCCGGGAAGTCCGCTGCGGGTTTTCGGAGGCGCTCCAGCTCAGCAACCTGCTCAACCAAAAGCCACCGCTACCATCGATCCCACGTCGATCAAGCCGCAGGAAGTTAATCCCTTCACCGGCGAAGGTCTTTAAACCAGCGCCTAATACTCTCCGAGCCCCGCCAGCAACTCCTCCGCAGAACCAACCGGCGGCAGGCACTGCATTCCACGACACACCACAGCGACCGGCTTTCCTTCACGCAGCTGCGGCAGCTTCGGAATCGTCTCAGCCAGCGCAGGTGGAAGCCTCTCTGCGGCAGCCTGCGCAAAGGACAACCGGACCACGCTCTTGTTCACTGCGTAGCGCGCCGTAGCGGCCGCCTCCAGTTCATCCGCCGCACCATCCCCGATCACTACAACCTGCAGCGCCGGAAGCAGAAATTTCTGTAACGCCAACTGATACGTTCCGGCATACAAACCAAAGTGCTCCACGATCCCGGCGAAACTTTCCAGCGTATCTTCCGCCATGTCGCGCAGCGTACTCTCGCCAGTCAGATCATGCATCCGCAGCAACAGCCATGCGGCCGCAGGATCAGCCGCAGGCGTCGGCGAATCCTGCAGCGGCTTCCGTCTCGCCTGCAGCGCACCAAGCTTCGCTGCACCACTTCCATCTTCCGTATCGAAAAATCCCAGACCGACCCGATCGTAGAAGCGCGAGACCATCTGCTTCGTAATCGCATCCGCAGCTGTGAAGTAGCGCAGCTCTCCCGTACGCTCCCACGCATCCACACACGCGTGACCCAGGAACGCATAATCGTCCAGCATTCCGGCTACATGCTTCTGCTCGCCATCCGATTCCGCGTACGCCACCACGTGCGCAAGCCCCTCCGACTCACTCCACGCAGCAGACAGCATCCGGTCCAGCGTCTTCAACGCAAAACTTTTCGCATTCGCCAGACGCAACACCTGCGCGGCCTCTAAATATGCCGACACCGCCATCGCATTCCAGTTCGTATAAATCGTCTTATCAATGAACGGCACCGGCTGCCGCTCCAGTCGCGACGCGTACAACTTTGTTTTTGCACTCTGCAGCAGCTCCCGAGCCTTCGCCGCATCTATCTTCGACTTCAAAGCCACCGCATCCAGCGTATGCCGCACATGCAGCACATTCTTCGCTGGATTGTGGTGCATGTCGCCGACCGGCCCGATATCGTAGTACTCCGCAGCCACCGCAAGCTCCTGCTCGCTCAGCGCCGCTGCGGCCTCGTCACGCGTCCACGTAAAGTAGTCGCCGTCATCATCCAGCGTCATGTCGGCATCCTGCGATGCGTAAAACCCGCCTCGCTCGCGATCGCTCAGCCACTCATCCATCCAGCGGATGACATCCCGCGCCACCGCAGCAAACTCCGGCTCCACGTAACTCTGAAACCCATGCACATAGTTCTTCAACA
The DNA here is from genome assembly GCA_964657395.1 of uncultured Ktedonobacteraceae bacterium. Taxonomy (GTDB): domain Bacteria; phylum Acidobacteriota; class Terriglobia; order Terriglobales; family Acidobacteriaceae. The sequence continues at coordinate 11,656 of CAZZUX010000052.1, read as the reverse complement.
AACCGGCATTGTCGTACAACATCTTCTCGAAATGCGGCACCACCCACCGCTCATCCACCGAGTAGCGATGGAATCCTCCCGCGAGCTGGTCGTACATGCCCCCCAGCGCCATCTGCTTCAGCGTGACCACTGCCGCGCGCTCCGCCTTGTCATCACCCGTGCGCGTCGCCATGTCCATCAGCATGTCCAGCGCCGCAGGATGAGGAAACTTCGGCTGCGTTCCAAAGCCGCCAAATCGCTGATCGAACTGCTGCACAGCTGACTCCACCAGCTTTCCCGCCAGGCCTTCACTGAGGCTGCCGCTCTTCCCCGCAAACGACTCGCCATGCTCAATCGCAGCAATCACGCTTCCGGCCGACTCCAGCGCCTCTTCCCGCTTGTTCTGCCATGCATGCGCCATCGTCAGCAGGACCCGCTCAAAACCCGGACGTCCATACCGGTCATCCCGTGGGAAGTACGTCCCACCAAAAAATGGCCGCCCATCCGGCGTCAGGATCGCTGTCAGCGGCCACCCACCCTGCCCGCTGATCGCCTGCACTGCCGCCTGGTAGCGTGCATCCACATCTGGTCGTTCATCGCGATCCACCTTGATCGCCACAAAATGCGAATTGATCACATCCGCCAGCGTCGCATCCTCGTAGCTCTCGCGGTCCATCACGTGACACCAGTGGCACCACACCGCCCCAATATCGAGCAGCACCGGTTTATCTTCACGGGCAGCCTGCGCAAAGGCTTCTTCGCCCCATTCATTCCATTGCACCGGCTGATGGAGCGCCGAACGCAGGTAGGCAGAGCGGGCACGGCTGAGAGCATTCGTTGTCGTTGTGGTCATCACTTTCAAGTCTAGAGCAAGCGTGCGTTTCCATTCGCTAACGCACTCGACGCACTTCGATGGCAACACTGCGTATGTACCAGCTTGCCGTGACCACGGCAAAACCAAGCGCGAGCGCGCCATACGGCATGTAAAGGATGAACCGAAACGCCAGCCGCGAAGCTCCGGGATCACGAAACCAGTACATGCGCCATAACACCAGCACGATGGCGGTCAGGAACGCCGCTAGAACTACCCGCAAGCGGAAACGGATCAGCAGGCGCGGCGGCAGTAGCAGCACGCACGGCACTACGATCAGGCACCATGCTGCCCCGGTGAGCAGCAGAGTCCAACCGGCCCACACTGTCAGCCCCTCAGTCAGCGTCAGCGCAAAGGGCCGAAGCGCTCCAGCTGTGTCTCTCCATCCCACCAGCACCTGTGCCGGCATGGACAGCAGATACCCGGCAAACCATCCTGCGAGACCCGCAGCCGCGGCCAGTCGGATCTTTCGACTGAACCCGATCTGCAGCAACCTCAAGCCACCAGCCGGGTCGCGACCTCTGTATACAGATCGATCGCCTCCCACAACTCACGCTTGCTCAACTTTTCGTCCGGCGTATGCGCCACGTGAATCGAACCAGGCCCCAGCAGCAGCGGCTCACCCCATGCCGTCAGTGCCGGCACATCCGTCGTAAAGGCCGCCACCATCGTCTCGATCGTGTGCCGCAAACCCTCCACCTTCTTCAACCGCACAAACGGAATCTCCAGCACGAAATCAACGTCCGCCAGGCCAGCTACCGCCTCCTGCAACGCACGCCGGGTCTCTGCCGAGTCGCCGACTAGTCTCACCAGCAGCTGCGCCTCCGCATAATCCGCGATCACATTCGGCGCTCGTCCCCCCTGGATCAGCCCAATGTTCAACGTGCTCGGACCAACACCTTCCGTCACCGGCAGCTTCACTTCGAGAATGCGCCCAAGCGCCTGCACCAGCTTGGTCACCGCACTCTCCCCCAGTTCCGGATAGGCCGAATGCGCCATCTTTCCATGCGCCTGGATCGCCGCCCGCAGCGTTCCCTTGGAAGCAGTCGCCAGCCGATTGTCCGTCGGCTCCCCGTTGATCAGGAACCGGCTGCCCTTGGGAGAAAGATTCGCCGCCTTCGCCCCTGCCGAGTCGCGCTCCTCACCCACCAGGAACAGCAATGCCACCTTCACCCCCGACGCCCGCAGCCGCTCTGCCGCAGAGATCTGCGCAGCAATGATGCCCTTTGCATCACAGGCTCCGCGCCCGAAAATAAAATCATGATCTTCACGGCTGCCAAAGAACGGCGGCACCGTGTCCATGTGCGTCGACAGCACAACGTCCGGCGCCTGTCCGTCGATCCCCGCATACACGTTGAACCGCTCTGCCGACGACTTGCTCCCCTTCGGCTGCTCAACCGCCGTCGTCTCTACCGCAAAGCCGCGCCCCGCCAGCAACTCCGCCAGAAAGTGGCCGACGTCTCCCTCTTGATAGGTCGTCGATTCAATATCCACCAGCTGCCGCGTCAGCTGTACCGGGTCCAGCTCCGCACGCTGTTCCGATGAGTTTTCAGTCTCGCCCTTCGTCTGCAACCCCATGGCCTTCAGCATACCCGACCCGTCTCTTTACAATGGCAGCAACGATACTAGGGAGAACCATGGATATCCCCCATTCAGCAGCTATGCCGAGCCAGCCCGCTACCGCACTTCGGCTTCGAGCCGTCGAGATCCCCGGACCAGCCGGCATCCTCGAAGGACTCCTCAACTCTCCCGACCCTGCACCAGCATCCGGAAGCATCTCCCTCTGCGCTCTTGTCTGCCACCCCCATCCCCCCAGCGGCGGCACTATGCACAACAAGGTCGTCTATCACGCTATGAAAGCTCTCACCAGCCTGGGCATTCCCGTCATGCGCTTCAATTTCCGCGGCACCGGTCGCAGCGAAGGCACGCATGACTTCGGCAAGGGTGAAGTCGATGACGTTCACGCAGCTCTCGCCTGGCTGCAACAGGAATTCGGTTTGCCCATCCTCTTTGCCGGTTTTTCATTCGGCGCCAACGTCGGCCTGCGTGCCTGCTGCGGCGATCCCCGGGTCGCCGGCATCATCTCACTGGGTACACCCATGCACGCTGCCGGACGCGACTACACCTACCGGTTTCTCCCCGGATGCCCACAGCCAAAGCTTTTCATCAGCGGCACCAACGATGAATTTGCCTCCATCGAAAGTATCGAGGCCCTGGTCGCCTCCGCCCAGGCTAGCTCCCTCACCTGGATCACCGGCGCTGACCACTTCTTCCTCGGCAAACTCGACCAGGTGCGCGACGCCATTACCTCATGGACGCAGACCAACCTGCTCCTGGCCGAGCCTCTTACGACTGCTTCCATCCTGAAGGCTCACTGACTTGTTGCATGGAAACTTATTACATGAACAGGACGCACGGACTGTTGCAGATCTCATGACAGAACCAGCGCCCCACTCCCCCACGGCAGAATCAGTCCTCGACCAGCTGCACGCCAGCGCGCGGGACATCTTCGCCTACTCACTCGAGCACTGCAATATCGGCGAAGCCCTCGATCGCCACCTGCACTTCGAAGATGCCATTCTCGTTCATCACCCCTACCCGGGACTGCAGCACATCCTTCCACCCGTCCGTATCCCGCTCGCGGATTTCCGGAACATTCGCATCGTCGCCTTCGGAAAAGCTGCTTCGCCTATGCTGGACGCCATTCTCGCGCGTCTGCCAAAAAGCCTTTCCTGCCGCGCCATCTGCGCCAGCCCTCTCAAGCAGACTCACCGTAACTGGCGCGTCCGCTACTTCCAGGCGGGTCACCCTCGCCCGAACCTGGCTTCCTTCCAGGCCGCGCGCGCTGCCCTGCAGATGCTCCATCGCGCAGATGCCAGGACCTTCGTCTTCTTCCTCATCAGCGGCGGTGGCAGTACCCTCTTCGAGCTTCCGCTCGATGAGTCCATCTCGCTCGACGACACCATTGCTTTCCACGAAGCACTGGTCACCTCCGGCGCCACCATCCATGAGATCAATGTCGTTCGCAAACACTTCTCTGCCGTCAAAGGCGGCCGCCTCGCCCTCGCCGCGCCCGCAGCTACCAAGCTCACCCTCCAGATAGCCGACGTCCCGCTACGCTCCCTCGATGCGCTCGCCTCCGGACCCACCATTCCGGATCGCTCCACCACGGCAGAATGCCGGGAGATTCTTGCGCGCTATCACCTGCTCGATCGCTTTCCTGTCTCCATCCGGGCCTTCTTCGCAGCCGCACACCTCGAAGAAACTCCCGGCGAAAAAGGTATGCGTCCCCACACGTCCCTGCCGGCGTCCGCAACCGCCGCTCTCCGCAGCGTCCTCCGTCCAAGAATGCGGGTTGAAAATCTACCCCAGCCTCCCGGCTTCGGCTCGCTCTACCTCGACACGCTCCTGTCCAGCCACGATCTCGTCAACGCCGCTCGCGATCGTGCTCAACAACTCGGCTTCAAGGTGGTCATAGACAACTCCTGCGATGACTGGGATTACGAAGCCGCAGCCGCCTACCTCGTCAACCGTCTGCTTGAGCTGCGCAGGCAGCATCGAAAGCTATGTCTCATCTCAAGCGGCGAAGTCACAGTGCGGGTTACCGATCCTCCCGGAGGCCGGGCAGGCACCGGCGGCAGAAACCAGCAGTTTGCACTCGCAGCTGCCATCGCCCTCCAGAATGCCAAGCCAGCCGAATCCGGTTCATCCAACTCGGAAGCGAGCTCCATCTGCATCTTCTCGGCCGGCACAGACGGAGTGGACGGCAACAGCCCGGTCGCAGGCGCTATCGCTGACGACACCACCATAAACCGGTCGGCAGCTCTGAACTTCAACGCATCCGTCTCCCTCGCCACGTTCGACGCCTGCCCCCTCTTCAGTGCGCTCGGGGACACCGTCATCACCGGACCAACCGGCCACAATCTGCGCGACCTGCGGCTGCTGCTCTGCGTCTCCTGAATACGCTCAACCTGCTAGCATTTCTATATGGCCCCTCGAAGAGAATGGACAGAATGGCACCTCACCCCGCGCGGCTGGGAGAGTGGTTCCACCCGCCATGGCGACCAGGGAAACAACTGGCAGAATGAACCCGAAGATCGCGTTCTCTCGGCTGTCTACAAGGAACAGCAGACCTCGAGTCAGCCGGTCGCAACCTGCGGCACCGAAGAGTCATGGCGCACCAAGGATCCCGAGAAGGCCGCCGCCATCCCGGCCCTGCTCGCCCAGTACGGCGCCTGTCCACCACGCCTGAAGTAGCCCTTACCCATCCAACCTTGTCAGCAGCAAATTCAGAAATTGAGACCCATTCGCCCGCGCATCCGGGATGAAACTCCACTGCGGCCGTCAAAGTTCATCAGCGCGTCAAGTCGAGCCGCTCCGCGACCAACGGGAGCGCCAACCCCAGAGCGGCAAAGCCGCCGACGCCCGTACGGCCAGTCCCTACAACTAACGTCATGTACCTGGCTCGCTATTTCGGCTGAACCCAACCGTCCGGGTTGGATGATGGTGAACAGCCAACCTGTGTCGAATCCTGACCCGGGCGCAACCGATTTCGAGGACAGACCAAGCCCGCATGGCCTTCGTAAGCGTTCCACTATGCAGCCGGACCTTGTCTGATGGGAGTTCTCCCTGCTGAGCCTCCTGCAATCCTTCCCATTTCTGGCGCTGCTTGTTCCCGGCTCTCGAAGCAGGACCCGTCCGCTGCGCGCCGTCATCGCCCCAGCCTGGATTCCCCTGCTCCGCACCCTGCAGCGGCAACCCGGATCACCCTTCGACCTGGCTCCGGCCAATGATGCCGGAGTAGCCCTGGAACATGGAGCTGAGGGTAATCTGCTTGTGCACTATGCCTCCTCCATGGGAACCCTCACGATCGCCTGCGGCTGGCTCGGTGCAGGACGGCGGCGCTACATCTGGATTCCCCTGAGGCCTACTCTGAGCTGGACCCAGGCACCGGCAGCACTTCTTTCAGCGACCGACCTCTCATTACTCGCCGCCGACATCCATGCCGCCCTTGAGCATCTTGGCGAACGCCACGTCATCGAAGAGTTTCTTCCGCCGGAGCCGATCCCCGAAGAGGAACGGCAGGGAGTCTTCAAAAGCTATTCCGACTTCATGCAAAGTCATGGCTGGCAGGTCACCTACGACGAGTCACGTTCCCGCCGCTCCCTCAAACGCATCCATGGGTCAACCGACGAGGAAGTCCCCCATCGTTGGTCCAGTGCCGACCGCGAAATCCTCGTACGCCTCGAAGCGCTGGTCACCGAAACCCTGAAAGGTGTCCGCAGCTCCAGCCGCGTCTTGTACCAGGCGAAATAGGCAGCGCCGTCACCGCCGCTTATCTCCCTGCGGCACATTTACATTCCTGCAAAGCGCGTGTACGTTCGTTCGGTCAGGCACTTATTGCCTGGCAGACGGAGAAGACTTCATGCTTGTTGCAGAATCCGTCCTCGCAGGCATGCGCGAGACGAACGATATCTTTTGCGCCAAGGTCATCCGCGACCGCAATATGGACGCTGTCGAAAGGATCTACACTGCCAATGCGCACATCCTGCCACCGGGTGCAGACATTCTCGTTGGCATCCCGGCCATAGCCGATTTCTGGGCGAATGCGATTACCGGTCTCGACGTCAAAGATGCCTTCCTCACAAACATCTCCGCAGAAGCTGCCCGAGATGGCGCTGTCGAGATCGGCCGGGCTGAACTGGTCCTCGCAGGCGGTCAGGTCGTTCCCGTCAAGTACGTAGTTCACTGGGTGCAAATAAATGACGCCTGGAAATGGCAAACTGACATCTGGAACATGAACGCATGAAGCTCAATCGGTACCTGGTCCGTTCCACCCTGGTCGGCGCCCTCGGCGGCCTTCTCTTCGGCTTCGACACAGCCGTCATCTCCGGTACCACCCGCACCCTGGTTCCCAGCTTCTCGCTGACTCCCGCGCAGCTTGGCATCACGGTCGCCGCAGCACTCGCCGGTGCCGTCATCGGCGCCATCTTCTCCGGATTACCCGGCGAACGATATGGCCGTCGCGCCAGCCTCCGAGCCATGGCCCTCCTCTACGTCGCATCCGCCATCGGCTGCGCCTTCGCCTGGAACTGGCCGGTCCTACTCTTCTTCCGCTTCATCGGTGGCCTCGGCGTCGGCGGCTCCTCCGTCCTCGGTCCCATGTATATTGCCGAACTGGCGCCGGCTCGCCTGCGTGGCCGCCTTGTCGGCACCTTTCAGATCAATATCGTCATCGGCATCCTGCTCGCCTACCTCTCCAATTTCCTCATCGGCACGTTCCACTTCGGACTCTCAGAATGGCGATGGGAACTGGGTGTCTCCGCCGTTCCCGCCGCCGCCTTCTTCCTCATGCTGTTCAGTATCCCCGACAGCTCCCGCTGGCTCGTCTCCAGAAGCCGCATCGATGAGGCGCGCGACGTACTCGAGCTGACCGGCACACCGGATTCCGAAGAAGAGATCAAGGAGATCGTCGAATCCCTCCACTCCGAACGCGCTACAGAACCACTCTTCCAGCGCCGCTACCTCTTTCCCATCATGCTTGCCATCATCACCGGGGCCTTCAACCAGCTGTCCGGTATTAACGCCATCCTCTACTACCTGAACGACATCTTCGCGCAGGCCGGCTTCAACCGGGTCTCGGGGGACCTGCAATCTGTAGCGGTCGGCGCCACCAACCTCGTCTTCACCTTCCTCGGCATGTCACTCATCGACAAGGCTGGCCGAAAGTGGCTCATGCTGGTCGGCTGCATCGGTCTCACCATCTGCCTGGGCGGTGTCAGCGCCGTCTTCTGGACCCACTCCCACCAGGCATGGCTCGTGTGGCTGCTCATGGCTTACATCGCCTGCTTCGCCGCCTCACAGGGAGCCGTCACCTGGGTCTACATCGGCGAGATCTTCCCCAACCGCGTCCGCTCGAAAGGTCAGAGCCTCGGCTCCAGCGCGCACTGGATCCTGAATTTCGCCATCTCCCTGGTCTTCCCCGCGCTGGCAGCAAAATCAGGCGCTTACCCCTTCATCTTCTTCGGCTCCATGATGGCCCTGCAATTCTTTCTGGTCCTGTTCCTGTACCCGGAGACCAAGAACATCTCACTCGAAGAAATGCAGCACCGCCTCAAGTTGGATTAAAGCCCGGACCAACTTACCCCTGTGTGCGCGGGCTATACACCTTTCGAGTTACGGCGAAATGTCGCTTGGCTGTAGCAATTTAGGAGAATTCAAGGTAAAACTTTCACAGGCCAGGCAACAGATCGCGCAATCCAATCATCACTCCTGACAGATAAACGGAGAATCGTTGTACCTCTACTCATGACCAACCGGCAAATTCTACTGGTAGACGATAATCCGATTCAGGCAACCACCCGCCGCATTATCCTTGAAAAGACTGGTCATGCCATCAAGGTAGCGTCAAGTGGCATCGAAGCCCTCGAAATCATGTCTGATCCCACCCGCATGGCCAGCGTCGGGCTGCTGATCACCGATCATCTGATGCCTCGCATGAACGGTCCTGAACTGGTCCGTGAGCTTCGCCAGGATCATCTCGACCTGCCCATCGTCGTTCTGAGCGGATTGCCTGACGCTGAAGCGTATTACGAAGATTTGAACGTGCTGTTTCGGCTGAAGCCGTTTCCGCCAGACGCTCTCATCGAACTGGTTCACGAGATCTTCCAGGAACCTCTCACGCGTACCGCGTAAACGATTCCCGGCTTAGCACCTCGCATAACACTTCCCCGTTGCCGTCCAAGGCATTGGTCCTGCTAAAGCAACTCCAGATGATTCTCAAAGATCAACGTTTCACACCTCCCTCTACCGCCCCACTCACAAGCCAACCCTGATCCGGCAACCCTCCATCCAGGGGTGGATTGCGGCTGGTACACAGCTCTGCAACAATGCCTTGTGACACTATGCCGGCTCTAGGAAGTTTTTCATTATTGCTCGCGCTCATGTTGAGTGCCTATACGCTCGTCGCAGGGGCCATTGCCCTGCGCCAGATTGCTGTCGCGGGGCCTTCCGGCGCCACAACCAGCGTCACTCCCGAACGCCTCGCCGAGACCGCTCGCCGCTCCGGAATCGGGAGCTTTATCGCCGTCACCTGCGCCGCACTTGCGCTGGTTTACTGCTCCTTCACCAACGACTTCTCCGTCTCCTACATCCTTCATCACTCCAACCGCGCCCTTCCCGGCGCCTACAAGTTCTCTGCCCTCTGGTCAGGACAGGAAGGCTCGCTGCTGCTCTGGGCATGGCTGCTCGCCGCGTACGGCTTCGTCCTCCGCGTTCGCCACAAAGTCGACGTCAAGCTCACCGCCTACGCCTCGACCATCCTCGCCGGCGTGCAGATCTTTTTCCTGCTCCTGCTCAACTTCGCCGCGCCGCCTTTTGCACTCGTCGCCGGCACAGTCCCTCAGGATGGCTTTGGCCTCAACCCGCTCCTCCAGTATCCCGAGATGGTCATCCACCCGCCCATGCTCTATCTCGGCTATGTCGGTTTCACTGTTCCCTTTGCCTTCGCCCTCGGCGCGCTCATGATGCGCTATCCCGGCGAAAAATGGATCCACATCACTCGCCGCTGGACTATGGTCACCTGGCTCTTCCTCACCTGCGGCATCTTCCTCGGCGCGCACTGGGCCTACTCAGTCCTTGGCTGGGGCGGCTACTGGGGCTGGGATCCCGTCGAGAATGCCTCCCTCATGCCCTGGCTTACCGGCACCGCCTTCCTGCATTCCGTCATGATGCAGGAGAAGCGCGGCATGATGAAAAGCTGGAACGTCTGGCTCATCTTCTCCACCTTCATCCTGTCGATCCTCGGCACCCTCCTCACCCGCTCGGGCCTCGTCAGTTCCGTCCACGCCTTTGCCGAGTCCTCGATCGGCCCATGGTTCTGGGGCTTCCTGCTGATCGTCATGGCGGTCTGCCTCTTCACCTACATCCGCAACCGCGATCACCTCAAGAGCGAGCACAAACTCGAAGCCCTGGTCTCTCGCGAGTCGAGCTTCCTCTTCAACAACCTGCTGCTGCTCACGGCATGCTGCACCGTTCTTATCGGCACCCTTTTCCCCGTGCTTTCTGAATACGTGCAGGGCAACAAGGTCACGGTCGGCGCTGCGTATTACAACGTCATCGCTCCGCCCATCGGCCTCGGTCTGCTCTTCCTCACTGGCATCGGTCCGCTGCTCGCGTGGCGTTCGTCTTCACTGAAATCCATCCGCCGCAACTTCATACTGCCCAGCGTCGCCATCGTGATGACTGCAGTCATCCTGATGCTTACCGGCATGAAACCGTGGCAGGATCTCTCCTACCTGTTCTCGCTCCTCGCCTTCTCGCTTGGCGCCGGCGTCACCGTCGCCATCCTTGCCGAGTTCCTTCGCGGCGCCCACGTCGTCCAGGTCCAGACCGGCCGGAACCTCTGCTCGGCCATCATCCAGCTCACCCGGCGCAATACCCGCCGCTACGGTGGCTACCTGGTCCACTTCGGCGTCGTAGTTATCTTCATCGGTCTTGCCGGCTCCGCATTTAACCAGAGCCGCGAGCAGGAGATGAACTACAACGACCAGCTCAAAATTGGCCCCTACACCCTCGTCTGCAAGGACTACACCCAGGATTCCAACCTCAACTACGACAGCGAATTCGCCGTCCTCGACGTCTACCGCGGCGGCAAAAAGATCACGCAGATGACGCCCGAGAAGCGTTTCTACACCGCTTCTCAGCAGACATCCACCATGGTTGCAAATCGCTCCACCCTGGCCTGGGATCTATACGTCGTCTACGCCGGACAGAACCCCGACACCAACCGGCCCATCATCAAAGTCTTCCTCAATCCGCTGGTCGCCTGGATCTGGATCGGCGTCCTCATCGTCGTCTGGGGAACACTGGTCGCCCTCGCTCCGAACCTGACTGCTGCCTTCGCCACCCGCCGTGTCCTTCCGACCGAAGCCGCTCCCCGCTTCGCCGCCACCACGGCAGGCGACTGACATGCTACGGCTGCAACGAATAGCGCAACTCGCTCTCATCGGCGCCATCATCGCCCTCTCAACAGGCGCAGGCGACACCACCGGCCGCTTCGATAAGCTCTCGCACCAGCTCATGTGTGCCTGCGGCTGCAGCCAGTTACTCGGCGAATGCAATCACGTCGGATGCCCTGACTCGACCGCCATGCGCGGCAAGCTGATGTCCGCCGTCAACCACGGCGATCCCGACAAGACCATCCTGCTCGGCTTCCAGGAAGAGTACGGAGCCATCTCGCTCGCCGCGCCGCGCTTCACTGCCTTCAACCACCTCGCCTGGATCCTGCCGCCATTCATCCTTGTCCTGGGACTCGGCCTCATCGCCTTCACCGTGCGCCGATGGCGACTGAGACCCGCCAGCATTCCGGCTCCCCCGCAGCACTTTTCCAGCTCCGAGTTCGACACCGTACGAGATCGCATCCGTCGTGAAACAGAATCCTGAGAGCATGAACATCCCAAATCCGGACGCGGGTCATTCTCATCAAATTTTCTGCACCCTATATAGCTTCCTGCGATCTATCCTTCCCTGAAGTCCCGCATCTCAGACTTTTATAAGCACTCCTAAAGCCCTTCCGAAAAGGACGATTTCACATGAGTTTCGAGCTGGTTGCCATGAATCCCTCAGCAGTTCTCCCTTGTGCCCTCAGCCTCTCCCCGGTTTCAGAATCCCCCGCGGCCACCCTGCTTGGACTTTGTTCCTCAGCCACCGACATACATGACTTCACTTTCAAGAGCCTTGTCGATGATGAAGACGACGATGCTGTTGAAGAGGACGAAGACGATGATCTCGAAGATGACGACCTCG